>NZ_JBAIYR010000063.1:0-8944 GCF_036763145.1 Desulfovibrio sp. 1188_IL3213
AACAAGCTGGCTGTGGGCGGCAGCGTCACCACCCTGCCCATCAGCGAAAGCCCCGCCCCCGGTACGGCGCAAAGCGTTTCCACCGCTGGAGCCGCAAGCGGCAAGCCCGAAGCAAAGGGCAGCCTGAACCTGCGTATCGTCATTCCCGGCCGTTTTCTGGTGGAAGGGCATGGCCTCAGCAGTGAATGGAAAGCCGACCTGCTGGTCTCAGGCACGCCCGAAGATCCGCAGATCACGGGGCAGATCATGGCCGTCAAGGGCAGCTTTGACTTTCTGACCAAGATATTCAAGCTCTCACGCGGCACAATCACCTTTGCGGGCGGTTCCCTGAGCAACCCTCTGCTGGACCTCAAGCTTGCCAATGAAACGCCCAATCTTACGTCCTATGTGAGCATCACGGGAACCGTGCGCAAGATGAAGCTTTCGCTCAGCAGTGAGCCGGAACTGCCCCGGGACGAAATACTCGCCCAGATTCTTTTCGGCAAAAGTACCAACGAACTTGGGCGGCTGGAAAACCTGCGGCTGGCCGGAGCCGTGGCGCAACTGGCGGGCTTCGGCTCGGGCGGCGGCGGTATTTTTGACGTCACGCGCAATGTTCTGGGCGTCGATGTGCTGCGTCTAAGCTCCACGCCGAGCAGCGGGTCCGGCGACCCGTCCGGTGATGAGGGCATGGGCGCAGGAACCGCCGTGGAAATGGGGAAATACATCACCGAGATCATTTATGTGGGTGTGCAGCAAGGTATGAAACAGGGCAGCACGGCCTTTATCATTCAGCTTGAACTGACCCCGCGCACCAGTCTGGAACTGCGCTCGGAACAGCAGAGCACCTGGGGTGGCATACGCTGGAAATATAACTATTAGAGCATTTAACACTTGAAATGCTTGCTTACGGCAGGCAAAAGCCTGCCTACTCGCATTTCGTGGCAAGGATTTTCCTGAAAATCCTTGCAGAGCAGTTAACTCATTTCATTCGTTAACTGCTCTAAAAGCAAATACGCCTGAAAGCAGACCCAAATGTTTCGCGGCAAGGATTCCATAAGAATCCTTGCCGCGTCTGCATGCAACCTACGGATAAACCGCTTTCTATCCCTTGCGCCTGCCAGCGATCTGGTAGCGCTTCTGGGCCGAAAGCTCGGCCTTGCGCAGGCGGATGGACTGGGGCGTTACTTCCACCAGCTCGTCTTCGCGCACAAAGTGCAGGGCGTGCTCCAGCGTCATCCGGCGTACGGGCGTCAGGATGACGTTTTCGTCCTTGCCTGCCGCGCGCATGTTGGTAAGCTTCTTTTCCTTGGTGGCGTTCACGTCAATATCGTTGTCGCGATTATGCTCGCCCACGATCATGCCTTCGTACACGGGATTGCCCGGTTCCACAAAAAGCACGCCGCGAGGCTCAAGGTTAAAGAGCGCATACGCCACGGCGCTGCCTGCCCTGTCGGCCACGATAGAGCCGGAAAAGCGCGTGGGAAAATCGCCACGCCATTCCTCATAGCCCTCAAGATACGAGTTCATGATGCCCGTACCTTTGGTATCCGTAAGAAATTCATCACGGTAGCCGATAAGGCCACGCGAGGGTACGGTGAACTCAAGACGTACACGGCCCGTGCCGTTGTTGACGCAGTTAAGCATGCGGCCCTTGCGCTGGGCCAGCTTTTCCGTAACCACACCCATGAAAATTTCGTCGCAGTCCACATAAAGACGCTCTATGGGCTCAAGAACTTTGCCGTTTTCGTCCTTTCTCAGGATGACTTCAGGGCGGCCCACGGAAAGCTCAAAACCTTCGCGCCGCATGGTCTCGATAAGAATAGCCATCTGAAACTCGCCGCGCCCCTTGACCAGAAAAGCATCCCGGTCGGCGGTGTCTTCTACCCGCACGGCCACGTTGCGCAGGGTTTCCTTTTCCAGGCGGTCGCGAATGGCGCGGCTCTGCACGATCTTGCCCTCACGCCCGGCCAGGGGCGAGGTGTTGATGCCAAAGCGCATGGCTACCGTAGGCTCGTCCACCCTGATGCGCGGCAGGGCGCGGGGGTTGGTGCTGGTGCAGATGGTATCCCCGATGGTCACGTCTTCAATGCCCGCCAGCACCACGATGTCGCCGGGGGTGGCTGTTTCCACCTCGGCAAGCTTCAGGCCGTCGTACACCTGAAGTTTTGTGGCGCGCAGGGCGCGCGGCTTTCCGTTTTCGCCAACGCAGGCAAGGGTTTCCCTGCTGTGTACATGCCCGTGCATAATGCGGCCCACAGCCAGACGCCCCAGATAGTCGGAATAGTCAAGGTCGGCCACCAGCATCTGGAAGGGCTGCTCGGGGTCGTGCGCAGGGCCGGGAATATGCTTCAGAATGGCCTCAAACAGAGGGGTCAGGTCTTTCTGCTCGTCATCAATGTTATTCATGGCTACGCCCTGGCGGCCAATGGCGTAGAGCACGGGAAACTCGAGCTGCGCCTCGTTGGCGTCCAGATCGATAAAAAGATCGTAGATTTCGTTAAGCACTTCTTCGGGACGGGCGTCCTTGCGGTCGATCTTGTTGATGACCACCACCACGGGCAGTCCGGCTTCCAGTGTCTTGCGCAGCACAAAGCGGGTTTGCGGCAGGGGGCCTTCAGAAGAGTCCACCAGAAGGATGGCCCCTGTGGTCATCGAAAGCGAACGTTCCACCTCGCCGCCGAAGTCCGCGTGGCCCGGTGTGTCGATAATATTGATCTTGACGCCGTTCCACGAAACGGCACAGTTTTTGGCGGCAATGGTAATGCCGCGCTCACGTTCCAAATCCATATTGTCCATGACGCGGTCGTCCATCTGCTGGCCGGCGCGAAGGCCGCCGCCCTGCCTGAAAAGCGCGTCCACCAGAGTGGTCTTGCCGTGGTCAACATGAGCTATAATGGCGACGTTGCGAAGAGAATCGTTATGATGCATGGGCGCTTTGCCTTTTAGTGTAAAAAAATGAGTCCGGGCTGCGCTTGTACGTACTTTTTAAAGTTTTGTCATCATTGCCCGTATCAGGCGGCCCAGATTTTTACCCGCCTGGGCGGCCACAAGAATAATTTCTTCCAAGGGCGCCGGGGTCATACAGTCCGGCAAGTTTTTATTTGAAATACATGAGAGGCCAAGCACGCGCATACCCAGATGACGCGCCGCAATGACCTCAAGCACGGTGCTCATGCCGACGGCGTCGGCTCCCCATTGCCGGTACATGCGCGTTTCGGCCGGAGTTTCCATTTCAGGCCCGCGCACGCCGATATACACGCCGCGTTCCAGCCGCAAGCCGAGCCTGGCCGAGGTTTCCATAGCAAGGGTACGCAACTCGGCGTCAAAAGGCGCGCTCATGTCGGGAAAGCGCGGTCCCCACTGATCGCAATTACAGCCGAGCAGCGGCGAATGTCCCGTATGGTTGATAAAATCGCTCATGCACATGATGGAACCGGCGTCAAAATGAGGATTAAGCGCCCCCGCCGCATTGGTGATCACAAGCGTTTTGACGCCCATGGCCGCCATGACGCGCACCCCCATGCACACTTCGGCCGGGCTGCGGCCTTCGTACAGGTGACAACGCCCCTGCTGGATAAGCACGGGCCGTCCCGGGGCATCGTCCTCACCGCAGGATGAGGGAAAACGCCCCCACACAAAAGCCCCCACATGCGAATCCACGCTGGATACGGGAAAACCCGGCAGGTCGGCATAAGGAATGGCTACCCGTTCCGTCAGCCTGTCCGCCAGGCCCGAAAGGCCCGTACCCAGAACAAGACCA
The DNA here is from genome assembly GCF_036763145.1 of Desulfovibrio sp. 1188_IL3213. Classification (NCBI taxonomy): domain Bacteria; kingdom Pseudomonadati; phylum Thermodesulfobacteriota; class Desulfovibrionia; order Desulfovibrionales; family Desulfovibrionaceae; genus Desulfovibrio; species Desulfovibrio sp. 1188_IL3213. Next base: position 3,743 of record NZ_JBAIYR010000063.1, read on the forward strand.
ACGGGAGCGCTGTTGTCTTCTGCCGCCGCCCCGGTGATTTTTCGCATGCCCATAACCTGTGAAAAGGTACAGGGCGCAGCCTCCAGAGCCTTGCGCAGAGCCGCTGCGGCCGACTGGACTTCTTGCGGATTTTGCATATTATCCCTCCTGATTTTAGAGCAGTTTCTTCTTGAAGCTGCCCTGACGGCTGCGTGAGTAAGCGCAATTTATTTGCGCAGTTAAGCGAAGAAGCGAGAGTGTCTTAAACTTTGAGAATGTCCATTCTCAAGGTTAATCTGCTCCGGTTGCGCTGCCAAGCGGCGCAGGGAGCGCCAGAATGATGTTCTCAAAGATACCGTGCCCCAACGGGGCGACAGCGGGCAATGCCGCGCAATAATCGGGGCGACTTTTTTCGTTCGCCCGCAGTACTGCGTGTGGATTTTCACACGGAAAGTGCGTATGCTCGGTTGATACGAATCCTGTATAGCCCGCCCGGCCCAGTCCCACAAGGGCAAACCGGCGGGCCGGACTACGCTTCGGCGGCCACGCTCCGTGGCCGCGCCGGAACTATCAGACCAACAACTACCGCTTGCGCCCCCAAGGCGCCACATAATGAGGGAGACAGGCTTGGACAACGCTCAGGAAACCATTCCCCTGCACAAGCATAAAATTCTGGTAGCCAACCGCGGCGAAATCGCCATGCGTATCATGCGGGCCTGCCGCAAGCTGGGCGTGGCTTTTACCGCCATATTCACCGCCGAAGACGCGGCTTCGGGCCATGTGCGCCTTGCACGCGAAGAAGGCGGAGAAAAAAGCCTTTTCCGCGTTTCTTCCTACCACGATGCCAATGAGCTTATGTCTGTGGCTGACGAGGCAGGCTGCACCGCCGTGCATCCCGGCTACGGTTTTTTTGCCGAAGACTTCCGCTTTGCCCGCCGCGTGACCAAACGCGACCGCAAGCTTGTCTTTATCGGCCCCTCGTGGAAAATCATCCGCGAACTTGGCGACAAGATCAATACCAAACGCCTTGCGCGCAGCCTTGGTGTGCCGACGGTTCCCGGTTCTGACCGCCCCATCTATGATGAAATGGAAGCGGAACGCATCGCCAAAAGCATCTTTGAATTTCAGGCCCAGCAGGGCATCAGCCGCCCGCTGGTGCTGGTCAAGGCATCGGCTGGCGGCGGCGGCATGGGCATTGAGGAAGTGTATGACCCGGATCAGTTCCGTTCCGTCTACCGCCGCATCCGCAACTATGCCCTGCGCCAGTTCAAGGACGAAGGCGTGCTTATCGAGCAGCGCATTACGGACTTTAACCACCTTGAAGTACAGGTTGTTTCCGACCGCACAGGAACCAGTCCCGTGCATTTCGGCACGCGCAACTGCTCCATCCAGTCCACCGGGCTGCAAAAGCGCGTCGAGGTGGCCCCCGGTTTTGTGCCGGAAGAACTCGACTACACTTTTGACGCGGGCAAGGTGCTCAAGGACATCGTCCACTACTCCCTGACCATGGCCCGCAAGGTCGGCTACGACAACGTGGGTACATGGGAATGGATCGTCACCCGCAAGGGCGAGCCGTTCCTGATGGAAGTAAACACCCGCATCCAGGTGGAAAACGGCGTTTCGGCCCGTATCTCGAAGGTCAAAGGCCAGGGCGATGTGGATATCATCGCCGAGCAGATACGCATCGGCCTTGGCGATCCCCTGGGCTATGGCCAGGACGACATCACCTTTGACGGCGTGGGCATTGAATACCGGCTCATTGCCGAAGACCCGGACAGCAATTTCACCCCCTGGGTGGGACGCATCGAGCGCTTCCAGTGGAAAGAACAGCCCTGGCTGACCATGCTCACCCACGTTCCGACCCGGGAGCCTTACGAAATTCCGACAGAATTTGATCCCAACCTGGCTCTTGCCATCATATGGGGCAAAGACCTTGAAGAAGCCAAGGCCCGTGGCCTTGAGTTTCTGTATGACCTGCGCCTTGAGGGGCATAACGGCGCGGGGGACACCCTGAAATCCAACGTAAACTTTTTAGCGGCCAATACGGAACGGATTCTCCGTTTCTGACCAAAGGAGGAAACTATGGGGACCTCCCGGTTTCCCACATGCGCTGCCTGCCCCTTCAAGCGCGAAGATCGCCTGTGCGTCAAAGCCGGCGGCAAACACCCGGCCAACTGCCCCGCTGCCCTGCGTCACGACCTGGGCCATGAGGCGCTGGACTGTTATAAAGATGACACATTGCGCATGGCGCGCGAATCGGCCATTGTTGAATACAATTGTTACACGACGCTGCCCGGCGGCACGCGCATTCCCTGCCACCCGCGCATTCTTGAAATTATGGAATACGCCACGGCTATGGGAGACAAACGTCTCGGACTTCAGTTCCGCATTGGCCCGCGTGAAGACGCCGAGGTCTCTGCCGACATTTTCGAGGCTCACGGTTTTGAAGTGGTTTCGGTTATCTGCAAGGTCGGCAATGTATCCAAAAACGCTCTTGGCATTGACGCCGGGCACATGCACAATCCCGCCAGGCCGGAGACCAGGTGCAAGCCCGTGCTGCAAGCCAGGACCATGAACGACGCCAAGGTGGAACCCAATGTTCTGCTGGGCCGGTGCGTGGCGCACGACACTCTCGCCATGCGCTATCCTGAGGCCCCCACAACCGTTCTGGCCGTCAAGGATCGCATGCTTGGCAACAACCCGCTGGCCGCCCTGCACTCATCCTGCTCCAATTACCTCAAAAAACCCGTTTAGCGGCGCACGCGAGTTATGGACAACAATATAGAGAAACGAATCCAGAGTCTGCGCGACAGGCTCAGTTATATGGTGGACATTTTTGCCGGCAAGCACAAAGACAATGCGCAACTGCTGGAAGAAAAGCTCACCTCTTTCGCGGCACGCGCCCGCGCAGGGGAAATTGAAGACCCCTATGCGGAGCTGGCGACGGTTGAAGACCTGTTCTGCTATGTGGAGCGCCGCCTTGAGGGCAGCATTACTCCCATGGACAAGGTGCGCATCGTTCGCCACCCGCAGCGCATCTGCCTGCGGGACATCCTGGAAAACGTCTACGACAACTTCACCGAAGTCGGCGGACAGGACGAGCACAGCCTGGACCCCAGCATGCTCATTGCCCGCGCCGTCATTACCCGGCGCAGGGGCAAGAAGACCTATACCCAGTCCGTTATGGTCATCGGGCAGGAAAAAGGCCACGGGGCGGAATTCCGCAACGGCGGCTCGGTCAAGCCCTGGGGCAACGCCAAGGCGCAGCAATACATGCGCGTGGCGGAAACCGAGGGCATTCCCGTACATGCCTACATCTTCACGCCCGGCTCGTATCCCATTGAGGACTACCCCGGCGCGGCGCAGCAGATCGCGCGCAATATCTACAGCATGGCCGGTCTGCGCGTACCCGTCATCGCCGTCATTTCCGAAGGCGGCTCCGGCGGGGCCGAGGCCATCGGCCTTGCAGACAAAAGGCTTATGCTCTCGCACGGTTACTATTCGGTCATTTCGCCCGAAGGGGCCGCCGCCATTGAAGGCCGCCTCAAGGCAGGGCAGCGCGCCGCCCCCGAACTGATCGAGCACTGCGCCCAGAACCTCAAGATCACCGCGCAGGACAACATCAAGTTCGGCTATATCGACCGCATCGTGCAGGAGCCGCCCCTGGACGCGCGCCCCTGGCACTTCGACTTTTTCCGCACCCTGCGGCAGGAAGTCATACGCGCCACGGACGAGGTGGTGGTCTCCACCCGCGTCATGCCCATCCTCAAGGGCTTTACGCTTTCGCGCCTGCGCAGGCCCGATGCCAACCTGGACGAAATGCATACCCGTTGGGGGCTTTCCTCCAAGGCCAAAGACCGCCTGCGCGAACGCCGCCAGCAGAAGTTTCTGCGGCTTTCCCGTCAGGCGGCACGGGACCGCAGACCCTTCCTCACCAAGATGGCCGGTGCGGCCTGGGACTGGATATCCAAGCCCTGGGTCAGCTTCAAATACGATTTCTATCGCAAGCACCAGCGCCGCATCCGCACCTTTATGGAAGAAATGGGCAACGAATGGGACGTGTTCAAGGGCCGACTGCTGGCTCCCTGGCACAAGCTCACCCACAAACTGCCCGGCAAGCAGGACAACAAGGCCAAGGAACTCATGGCCCTTTCCACCTGGGCGGACGATTCGCGCCGCCTCAAGTGGAACTACATATCCCCGCGCTACAAGGCCGACCGCACGGTCACCTGCCCCAACAGCGCCTCTTACGGCTGCCTGGACCTGTGGGGACCCGACCTCTTCGCCGAATTCGCGGGCGTGTGCAGCCACTGCGGTTACCATTTTCCGATGGAGCCGGAATGGTATGTAAAGAATGTCTTTGACTCCGGATCGGTCTTTGAGTTCAACAGCGAAATTGAAGCGGGCAACCCGCTGGATTTCCCTGATTTCAATGACCGCATCGCCGCTGCCCAGAAAAAAACCGGGGCCAAAAGCGGCTGCGTGACCTTTGAGGCCCGCATCGACAACACCAAGATGGTCGTCGCCATGCTTATGGGAACCTTTCGCGGCGGCTCCGTGGGCGCGGCCGAAGGCTACAAGTTTGTGGAAGCCGCCCAGCGCGCAGAGAAAAAGCGCTATCCCTTCCTGGCCTACGTTCACGGCACGGCGGGCATACGCATTCAGGAAGGCACGCACGGCGTCATACAGATGCCGCGCTGCACCGTGGCCGTGCGCCGCTATATTGAATCCGGCGGTCTGTACATGGTGCTTTACGACACCAACTCCTTTGCCGGGCCGGTCGCCAGCTTCCTCGGCTGCTCGCCCTATCAGTTCGCCGTGCGGTCCTCCAACATCGGCTTTGCCGGACCGGGGGTTATCAAGGAAACCACGGGGATGGACATCCCGCCCAAGTACCACCGCTCCTACCGCGCCCTGTCGCGCGGACACATCCAGGGCATATGGGACAGACGGCAGGTGCGCGCCAACCTCAAGCAGGCTCTGCTCACCATCGGCGGCAGAAACCTTTATTACCGGTAGGCGGTGTTATAATGGTACAGATGCGTAATCAATCACTGTCGCCATCTCTAAGGCCCTGCGGGCCTAAGACCTGCCGCGCTCTGCTCACCATCGGCGGCAGAAACCTTTATTACCGGTAGGCGGTGTTATAATGGTACAGATGCGTAATCAATCACTGTCGCCATCTCTAAGGCCCTGCGGGCCTAAGACCTGCCGCGCTCTGCT
>NZ_JBAIYR010000064.1:0-8738 GCF_036763145.1 Desulfovibrio sp. 1188_IL3213
TACGACGACAACCGGAACTTTCTTTTTCCCGTGCTCCTTGGTAGCTTTCATTTGTAGCCCTCATGCTGGTTTGGTGGTTGTTTGGTCATAACCAAACCTAACCGACATGAAGGGCTACTTCCATTTTTGGAATGTGCGAAAAATACCGTACGTTATCCGCCTCTCTGAATCTCCCAGAATTTTGCCCCGCAGGCATGAACGTGAAAGGCCGCCCATAGGGGCGGCCTTCAACTGTTGCAGCCTCGCCCCGTGCGGGGCGGGCATCAGTATTTTGGACAGCTTGGCTGCCGTTCAACCATCAATGGGAAATGATGCTGGCAAGAAAATCTTTGGCGCGCTGGGTCTGCGGGCTGTCAAAGAACTGTTCTTTGGGGGTGTCTTCAAGAATAAGGCCCTCTTCCATAAAGAGCACCCGATGGGCAACCTTGCGGGCAAAGCCCATCTCGTGCGTCACTACCATCATGGTCATGCCCTCATAGGCAAGCTCGACCATAACATCCAGCACTTCGTTGATCATTTCAGGATCAAGGGCCGACGTCGGTTCGTCAAAAAGCATGGCGACCGGGTCCATGCACAGGGCGCGTGCTATGGCAACGCGCTGTTGCTGCCCGCCGGAAAGCTGGGCTGGGTATTTTTCCGTGTGCTGGTCAAGGCCCACGCGGCTCAGAAGGGTAAGGGCCTTTTCTCTGGCTTCTTCATGATTTCTTTTAAGCACTTTTTCCTGGGCCAGAACCAGGTTGTGAATGATGTTCAGGTGCGGAAAAAGCTCAAAGTGTTGAAAAACCATGCCGACACGGCTGCGCAGCGAGGCAAGGTTTGTGCTCTTGCCGGTGACCTCGGTGCCGTTGACGAAGATCTGTCCGGCCTGCACAGGCTCAAGGCCGTTGACGGTCTTGATCAGCGTGGACTTGCCCGAACCGGAAGGCCCGCACACCACCACCACCTCGCCTTTGTGGATGCTGGTGGTGCAGTCGCGCAGCACGTTAAAGTCGCCGTACCACTTGGATACGTTGTTCAGGACGATCATTGCTTCTTCGGTAGGTATGTTCATAGCTTGAGTCTCTTTTTTACCACGGTTACGGCCAGGGAAGCGCAGAAACAGACCACAAAGTAGCCGGCGCCCGCAAAGAGCACCATTTCTATTTCATAGCCGGTGGTCTTGCCTATGTTGGTGGCGGTGCGGAAAAAATCCGCAAGGCCGATGATGTACACAAGGGCCGTGTCCTGAAACAAAATCACGCCCTGCGTGAGCAGCAGGGGCGTCATAACACGAAAAGCCTGCGGCAGAATCACATAGATGAGCGTTTGCGACTTGGTCATGCCAAGGGCAAGGGCCGCGTAGTTTTGCCCTCTGGAGACGCTGTTCATGCCCGCACGTATGATTTCGGAATAATAGGCGGCCTCAAAAGCCGTAAAGGCCACCATGGCGGAAACAAGGCGAATATCGGTCAGAGGGGAAAGATTGAGAAATTTAGTCAAAAATTGCGGAACGATAAGATAGAACCACAGCAATACCATGACCAGAGGGATGGAGCGGAAGCAGTTGACGTAGGCCGCGGCGAGCCAGCGCAAGGGCGCATAGATGGAAATGCGGGCCACAGCCAGAAGCGTGCCGAGCACCATGCCCAGAATGATGGACGTGATTGTTATCTTGAGCGTTACCAGAATGCCTTTTTGCAGCAGCGGCAGGCTTTGTGCAATGATGCTCCAGTCAAAATCAAGCATTTTTGCCTCCCATGCCGGTGGAGGGCAGCCGCATTTTCTTTTCAAGCACTCTCATGGCCCGCATGACAATAAAGTTCAAAAACACATAGGCCAGTGTGACCGCGATGAAGGATTCATAGGCAAAACCGGAAAACTCAAGCAGGCGGTTGGCCTGCGAGGTCAGTTCCACAAGTCCTATGGTAGAGGCCACAGCCGTGTTTTTGACCATATTGAGCATTTCGGAGGTCAACGGCGGTATGATGATACGGTAAGCGTTGGGAAGCAGCACGTGAACGTAGGTCTGCGGCAGGGTAAGGCCCAGAGCCAGCCCGGCATAGCGCTGCCCCCGCGACAGGGCCAGAATGCCCGAACGCACCTGTTCGCATACGCGCGCGCCCGTAAACAGGCCCAGCGCACAGGTTGAAAGAATGAAAAACTGGGCGTTGGGGTTCAACTCGGACTTGAACCATACGCTGACGTCGCGGGGCAAAAGATCGGGCGCGGCCAGATACCAGATGAAAAACTGGACGATAAGCGGAATGTTACGAAAAATGGCGACATAGGTGGCGCCCACAGTCCGCAGCGTCCTGTTGGGCAAGGTGCGCAGAATGCCGAAAAACGAACCTACAATGAAGGCCACAATCCAGGCACAGACAAAAAGAGCCGCTGTGGTCAGAAAGCCGTCTATCAACCAGTTAAGGTAGGTGACGTTTCCGAACGGCGCTTGCTCAAAAAATATGCCCCAGTTCCAGTTAGCCTGCATCAGAAAATTCCATCCATAGAGATAATGCGTGTTTCATGGTGCCTCGTAGCGCGGGCTGGTCTGACGGCGAAGCGCCGGCGGGTGCTCCGCCGGCGCTTCGCATGTAATGCGGAAACAGTTAGTTCAGGGCCTTGTCGTTGGGGGCCTTGAAAAGCGTCTTCATTTCATCGGACATGTCAAAGTTCATGTTCATGCCCTTGGGGGGGATGGGCTGCTTGAACCAGCGGGTGTAGGATTTTTCAGCTTCACCGTTCAACTGCAGTTCGGCAATGACGTCGTCCGCCAGTTTCTTGAAGGGGGCATCGCCCTTGCGCACCATGCAGCCGTAAGCTTCAAAGCTTTGCGGGGTGCCGACGATAAGCCATTCTTCGGGCTTTTTGGCCTTGGCGCGTTCACCGGCCAACAGGGCGTCGTCAATAAAAAAGGCCACGGCACGGCCCGATTCAACGGTACGGAAGGAATCGCCGTGATCCTTGGTGCTGATGATGCTGATGCCGAGCTTTTTCTCGTCATTCATCTTGTTCAGCAGCATTTCCGACGTGGTTCCGGCGGTGACGGCAACGTTTTTGCCTTTAAGGTCATCAAAATCCTTGATGCCCGAATCCTTGTGGGTCAGCAGGCGTGTGCCGACGATGAAGAGCGTGTTGGAAAAATCGACCTGCTGCTGACGGTCGGCATTGTTGGTGGTAGAGCCACACTCGAAGTCGTAGGTGCCGTTCTGGAGCAGGGGAATGCGGTTTTGCGACGTAATGGGCACAAAACGCACTTTCAGGTTGGGCATGTTAAGCTGCTTTTTCACAGCTTCAACAATCTTGGTGGAGTAGTCTTGCGAGTAGCCTATGACATTCTGTTGCAGGTCATAGTAGGAAAATGGCACGGAGGATTCCCGATGCCCCACAGTGATCACGCCGGTTTCCTTGATTTTTTTCAGCGTTCCGGTCAGTTCTTCAGCCTGCGAAGCCGTCTGGGCCGCGGCAAGAAAAAGCAGGGCCGCCAGGGCGGACAAAAGGGTTTTCTTCAGGGTCATGGTTTCCTCCTAAAAAGTGGTCTTGGGAGCAGCATTTTGGATTTGTTTCGATAAACGTCCTCAAAAAATCCCTTGCGGGAAAAGTTGTGTGCCTTGAAAGCTCTCGGCCGTCTGCCCGGCAACGCGCGCTGAGCGCCAATGGGCAGCCGCATGAAACGTGCCGTTTTTGCGGCTGCGTACCCTGCAAAAATGAGAATACGCCCCCTGCATCGCGCTGGCGGAGCAGCGTGTTGCGTGGCATGGCCTTGTGGCCGGACTGTTGGTACGGGGATGCAGCCTGCCCCAAAACTTCAGGTCAGGCAAGGCATTATGATGAAAAGATGTGGAAGTTACCGCCCCGTATAACCTGATTAGTTTTATAAATAATGAACGCCTTGTCAACAAATTATGAAAATTGTGTTGAAACTATGTGTATTTATTCCTGATCGCCGGTGTCGTCGCTGGCGTATTCAGCCTTGCCGCGCGCTGTGGCAGGCAGTTGCCCCAGCGCCCTGAAAAAAAGCGCCAGGCTGAAAGCCTGGCGCCGGGTGGAAAATATTGTGCGTCAAAGACGGTGTGTCTGCGGGCCGGTCAGATGTTGAGATTAAGCCCTGCCAGAACGCTCATGTTTCCGTTGCTGTAGTTTCCAAAATATGAGCTGGCGTTGCCGGACCCCGACCACCAGGCGGCCATGGATTCTACTTGTATGCGCTTGCGCATTTCAGTCGGTGACGCCTGCATGGCCTTGCGGGCATCGTCAAGGCCGGAAAGGGCCTCGATCTGCTGGTATTGCTTTACCAGCGCGGGGTTGTCGTCAAAAAATTTCTGTATCTTGGCCTGGTCCGGGCTGTCGCTGATAACGGTAACGCTGCCGTTGGCGTTGGTCTGAAGCGTGAACTGCACGTCGGGGGAAATGCCGAGGCTGCCCAGCCCTTTGGAAAGGGAGGCTCCCAGGCTGCTTTTGTCCAGAATTGCCTGTATGTCGCCCAGTTCGCCATTGTTGACAACGGCCTGAACATTGCCGGTCTTTCCCAGTCTGAGGCTGGCTGCGGAAGCGTCTATACCCTGTTTTTTCAATTGGGCGGACAGGCTTGCGGCCATGCCGGTATTTTCGGCCAGCCATTTATTGATTTCTTCAGAATGCTCGTGTTCGCCGCTGACCACGAGTTTGCCCTCGTTGTTGAGAGCAAAGGTCATGGGCGAGCTGAGGTTTACCCCCATGCCGACGAGGGCCGCGCGCAGCTTGTCGCTCTGCTCGCTGTTGGCGTCAAGGGCGGTCTGCATGGCGGCCTGGCCCGTATTAACGATCTTGAGATTGCCGGTGTCGCTCAGCTTCATGCTCACGGTGCTGTTTTCGGCAAGGCCGGAGGCAGCCAGATTTGAACGCAGTTCCATGCCGAGCGAGGGGTTGACGTCCAGCCACGCCTGGGCATTTTTCTGGTCTGTGGCATTGGGACTTGCCGCGCTCAGGCTGCCGTCCGCGTTCAGGGTAAAGGTGATGTCATCGGGATTGCTGATGCCAGTGGCCGCGAACCCTTTTTTGACACTTTCATTGAACGACGCAAGCAGTTGCTCGCGGTATTTGGTTATCTGATTGAAAGTGACCCGGCTGTCAGCAGAAACCCCCATAGATTCCATGGCATACTTGGTCAGTTCCACCATGCTGGCAACCTGGTTGGTCATGGATACTTCGGGGCTGAACAGCTTGCTCAGGGAATTGGACGTGCTGCCGGAAGAGTTGCCCGTGGTTTTGAGCTGCTGTTTCTGCCACTGCAGCATGGCAGTGTTATAGTTGTTGACGCTGGATACGCTCATGGGTCCTCCCGGCAAAAATTGCTCTGAAAATATCTGCGCCAGATTTCATGCAAGATATGATCCATTGCTTTTATGGTTAATTTTTTACCTTGTTCTTCAGTATGTTATTCAGCGAACAGTTTGGAAAAAATAGTCATAAAGCAATCAGTTCCCAAGATGGACAGGCCACATAAAATAGGCTAGAGAGCGAGCATGGCAGTACATTCTTCCACGCTCGAAACCGTTGAATTCGACGACCCCGCCCTGGCAAATCAGCTCTTCGGGCCGCATAACGCGCACCTGGATTTGCTGGCTGCGGCCAGCGGAGCGCGCGTCACCAGCCGGGGAGCCAGCATTCTCATTGAAAGTTCCGATGAGCATGTGCGCCAGGTTTTGTGCAATGTTTTTGTGCAGCTTTATGAACTGCTGGGCGGCGGAACCGTCCTGAGCCAACAGGACATAACGCGGGCGTATGAAATGCTCCGGGCTGACCCCGGGCTGAATCTGGCCCAGATTTTTCGCGATGCGGTTTTTGTAAACACGCCCCGCAAAACGGTGACCGCCCGCAATGTATCGCAGCGTACCTATCTTGATCTCCTGCGGCGTCATGAGCTGGTATTTGCCGTGGGACCGGCAGGCACAGGCAAGACCTATCTGGCCGTGGCAATGGCTCTTTCCATGTTTCAGCAGCACAAGGTCAAGCGCATCGTGCTTACGCGCCCGGCGGTGGAAGCCGGGGAGCGGCTCGGATTTTTGCCGGGCGATCTGGCGGACAAGGTAAACCCGTACCTTCGGCCCCTGTATGACGCCCTGCACGACATGATGCCGCAGCCCAAGGTGGCCTCCATGATGGAGGTCGGCTCCATAGAGGTCGCCCCCCTTGCCTTCATGCGCGGGCGCACCCTGAATGACGCGTTCATAATTCTTGATGAAGCACAGAACACCACTCGGGAACAGATGAAAATGTTTCTCACCCGTATGGGTTTCGGTTCGCGCATGGTGGTTACGGGCGACACCACCCAGATCGACCTGCCGGTTCAGCCCGGCGGCCAGCGCCCGCGTTCGGGCCTCATCCATGCGCTGAATATTCTTCCCCATGTGCCGGGTCTTGCCGTACACCGCTTCAGCAAAGCGGACGTTGTGCGCCATCCCCTGGTGGGAGCCATAGTAAACGCTTATGATAACGCAGAAAAAGACGGCCAGACCAGCTAGCTTTCTGGCGCTTGTTCAGGCGCTGAGGGCGCGGCATCATTGCGGATGGGGGCTTGCGGCCCTCATTCTTACTCTGCTGGCGCTTTCGCTTCTGGCGGGAGCCAACTTCGAAGCTGTTCCCAGGGTCTATGTGGCCGGGCAGGTGGCTGATTCGGACGTGATTGCCGACCGGGACCTGCTGGTGGAAGACACGCAGGCCACCAAGGCCCGCCGCAAGCAGGTGCTGTTTCTTCAGCCTCCTGTCTACGATCTGAGTCTTGAGCCGTATGTGGCTTTTCAGAACCGTATTATTGATGTCTTACGCAGTCTTAATAATGGCACGGACTACAGGACCCAGGCAGGCCCCCTGCAAAGGCTGGCCGATGAGCTGACGCCGCCCGTGGCTGATGAGGTTTTGCCCGAACTGGCGCAGCCCGAAGTGCAGGAGTATCTGCTGAAGACCCTGCTGCCCAGCATACGCGAACATATGGCCGAAGGTCTTGTGGGCGACATCCGTTCCGCGCGGGTAGGCCGCAGCGGCGTGATCATACGCAATCTTGACAATAATACGGAAATGTTGCGTCCGGAGGTTGCCAACCTGCCGGATGTGCAGTCTTTTCTTGCAGAAGTTTCTTCCGCCATCCGTCAGGTTCCCACGCTGAACCCGCAGTCCCGCAGGGCCATCAACATTCTGCTGTCCGCCACCATGCCCGCCTCGCTCACGCTCAACCGCGAGTCCACGCAAAAGCGCGGCAACGCCGTCATGGGAATGGTGGAGCCCGTCTATTACCAGATTCTCAAGGGTGAACTGCTGCTGCGCAAAGGCGAGCGCGTAAGCCGCGAACAGCAGATAAAGCTGCAGACCCTGTACAAATCCGCTTCAGACCCCATGCACTGGTGCGCGGCCGCAGGAACGTTCATTTGCGCCCTGCTGCTGGCCGTGGGCTTTTTTGTGGCTCCCAGCGGCAAGCCCGGCACGCCGCTGCGCTGCAAGGACATGCTGCTCATTTCACTGGTGCTGCTGCTTTTCTGCGCCGGGGCCAAGATCGTCTATGTGCTCGGCCTGCGTCTGGACAGCGTGACTTTTCTTAAAACGCTGAGCCTGGGCTTTCCCGTGGCCGGGGCCGTGGGGCTGGTGGCAATGGTTTTTGCGGCCAGGCGCTACTGCACCATGGGGCTTCTGCTGTCTTTCTTTACCATGCTCATGTTTCAGGAAGGATTTTATTACTTCCTGTACCAGTTCCTGGGCGGCATGCTGGCAACATGGCTTGTGACCAATGCGCAAAGCCGTCAGGACGTGGTGTGGAGCGTGATTCCTCTGACCATCGGGCAATCGCTAATCTGGCTGGGTACGGCCCTGCTTTCGCAGACAGCCCCGGCGGAGCTGCCCATGCAGCTTGCGGCCGTGGCTATCAACAGCCTTTTGTCGCTTATTCTGCTTTTTGCCATCAGCCCGGTACTGGAGCTGAGTTTCGGCTACAGCACACGCTTCCGTCTCATGGAGCTTATGAGCCTTGAGCAGCCGCTCATGCAGGAGCTTATGGTCACGGTTCCCGGAACCTATCACCACTCGCTGGTTGTCTCCAACATGGTGGAGGCGGGCGCCAAGGCCATAGGGGCCAACAGTCTGCTGTGCAAGGTGGCGGCCCTGTACCATGACGTGGGCAAGCTGTCATACCCCGAATATTTCATTGAAAACCAGTTCGGCGGCCCCAACAAGCACGACAAGCTTGCGCCTTCCATGAGCGCGCTCATTTTGCTGTCGCATGTCAAAAAGGGGACGGAACTGGCCGAACGCTACAAGCTCGGGCAGGATATAGCGGACATCATCAGCCAGCATCACGGTACGCGGCTTGTCCGTTTCTTTTACCAGAAAGCCATCAATATGGGCGAAAAGCCCAGAGAGTCCGACTACAGCTATGTGGGGCCGCGCCCGCAAACCAAGGAAGCCGCCATCCTCATGCTGGCCGACTCGGTGGAGGCATCCAGCCGCACGCTTACCGATCCCACGCCCGCGCGCATCAAGAGCCATATTGATACCATCATCAAGGGCATCTTCTCGGAAGGGCAGTTGGACGAGTCCGAGTTGACCTTCAAGGACCTGCATTATCTCAGCGAAAACTTCCAGCGCATCCTCACTGGCATCTTTCATCAGCGCATTGCCTATCCTGACGCCAAGATACGTGATGTAGCCAAGGCTGCGGCCAGGCCCGAAGGCAAGGCTGAGGGCAGGGGCGCCCCAATCGCTGCGCCGGGAACTGCTCAGGCTGCTGCGGCTCC
>NZ_JBAIYR010000065.1:0-8607 GCF_036763145.1 Desulfovibrio sp. 1188_IL3213
GCAAAGCCGCGCCCGGCTTCACCGGCACGGGCGGCCTCAATGGCGGCATTGAGGGCCAGCAGGTTCGTCTGGTCGGCAATGTCGGAAATAACGCCCATGACGGTTCCGATGCCCTGCGCCTGACGGCCGAGATCGCTCATGATGCCGGTCATATGTGACGCCTCTTCGTGGATGGACTGCACGGCGGCGGTCACCTGCGTGACCAGATGCGCGCCGCTCTGCGCTTCCTGCTTGGCGGTATTGGCGCTTTGTGAGGTGGCCGCGGCATTTTTTGCCACTTCCATAATGGTGGCGTTCATTTCCTCCACAGCGGTGGCCGTCTGATACACACGCGAGCTCTGCTCACGCGCGCCCTGGCTGGAACGGCTGATCTGCTCGGAAAGACGCCTTGATGCCCCGGCCATTTCTTCCACCAGGTGCGACGCTTCGGCGGCGGCTTTGGCTATGGCCTCGTTCTGGGCTTCAATGCGGCTTTTCTGATTGTATATCTCGGTAAGGTCATTCCAGAAAGCGATGGAACCGAGAAGCGTGCCGTCAAGATTGTAGAACGGCGTGGTGTGCGCCAGCACACGCAGCTTGCGCCCTGAAGGAGTCTGATGGTCAAACTCCAGCGACAGGGCCTTGCGCTCCACAATGGCTCTGTCTGACAGGGTTTCCTTGCGGGCATCGCCGTAGAAAAACAGGCCGGAACGCTGCCCTGTCCACGATTCGAGCGGGCCTTGCTTTTCCAGCAGACGGCATATTTCTTGATTGACCCAAACCATGTTGAAATCCGGCCCCACAATGCCGCAGGGCGTGGGAATGCCGTCCAGCACACCCTGTGAAAAACCGAGACGCTGCTTGAGTTCTTCGACCATGTCGCGCAAGTGACCGGCAAACGTAGCCATTTCTGCCCTGAAACGACCCTGCATCTGGGCTTTGAGGTCGCCTGAAGCCACTTTTTCCGTAAAGCTGGTCAGCGCGCGCAGCGGCCTGAACACAAAATGCTGGTTGATATAGGTCAGCAGGCCGGCCAGCAGCGCTATGGCGGCCAGCCCCACCCCGCACAGGACCAGGCTTTGCGCCGTGGCCGGAGCCGCCAGCTCCGCATCATAGGCGCTCATGCACACAAGCCAGCCCGTGGCCGGAATGGCCGCCACGGTCATGAATTTTTTTTCGCCTTCCCAGGGGTATTCAATAACGCCCTTTTGGGCCTTCATGGCCCTGGCGATAAAGTCCTCGCCGGAAAGGTCCTGCAGCAGCAGCTTTTTGTTGGTGCCGTGGGCAATAAGCCGTCCCTTGGTATCCAGAGCAAAGCCGTAGCCCCGTCGGCCCTGGCGTATGGGGTCGATGGTCTTTGCGGTAAAATCGCTCCAGCGCGGGCATACGGACACGGCGCCAAGCAGACTGCCGTCCGGGGCGTACACGGCCTTGGTCACCACATACACCAGCATGGTGGGATCAGTGGTTGCGCCCATGACGCTGCCACTGAAGGCCAGATCCTTGCCGCCGAAGATGGCCTTGCTGTAGTCACGGTCAAAGCGGTCGCCACCGGTCATGTCTGTTTGCGCGGCGTTAAGCCCCGCCACAATGCGCCCCTTGAGGTCAAAAACAAAAAAGGACCAGTACGAGGGAAAGGACTTCACATAGGTGTGCAAAAGCTTCTGCACTTCGGCCGCCGCCTCGGGCGAACCCGCCAGAGCCTCGCGAACGTGCTCCTGCCCCGAAAGAATTGTGGCTACGTCCACAGATTGCTCAATGTAGTTCTGGGCAGACTGGGCCACAAGGCGGGCCGTCTGATCCAGAGCCTCGCTTTGGACCCCCGATATCATGCGGTATGAGGACAAGGAAACATAGGCGACCAGAACCGCTATTATGATGAAAATGGATGCCGTTATGGAAACTGTGCATATGGTATTAATGCGTATCTGTCGCATTATGCGCCCCCTGACGCTGAGGTGAACAAAGTCTTAGCCATGTATGACACGCAAGGCTTGTTGACAACATTTTTTATTATCTGAAAATAGATATTATTTGTTATCACATAAAAACACATGCACAGATATCTGATAATTCATATTCACCATTCGCCAAAACCCTGAAGAGCATGAAAAGAGGTACTGACTACAATCGTTGCCTGTGAAAAAAACATTAGAGCATTTACCTCTTGAACCTGATCCGGGTTCATGGCTGAAGTATTGCGCAGCGCAGACCGCGCAATGGGGGCAGCCAGAGCGGCGCAAGCGCCAATAGCTCTGGCTTCGCGCGAAATTTTCCAATGCAGCCTGTTCTGCCGCGCCGGACGCGGATTTTTTATGGCATTACGGACCGTTTCATGATTATATGGGCTGGCTTGGCAGAGACGGCCCAAGGGCAGCCCGAGAAGGCATTTAAACAGGAGGGAGGCATGAGTACACATGTAACGTGGGCACTGGTGGGCTTTGGCATCGCCCTGCTTTTTACCTGGGTGCACCATATGCTCAAAAAGCGGGGATTCAAGTTCTTCTGGTACCACCCGCTCTTCACCGGCCTGTTCCTGCTCTTTATCCTCTATCTTCTGGAACGGATCTTTGCCGATCTTTCCGACATCGAAGTACAGGAAAGCTGGAACATGCTGACCTATCTCGGCATTCCCCTGGCCGCTGCGGCCATATTTTTTCTGTACCGCAGCATCGGCAAAAAACGCAGATAAGCACGCCGCCACAGGCGGCACACGATCATATATTTCATACGCCATGCTGGCGGAAAGCAGAAAACGCGGGAATAAGGCCCGCGTTTTCCGTTTTTCGGCACAGCGTTTGCAACAGTGTCTCTGACAGGCCACTAAGCACGCTCAGCCCGAAAACGCCGCGGCGCTCCAGCCCAAGACCTGACCCGAGGCAACGGCGGCAAGCAGCGCAGCATACCGCAACGCTGTTTGATCTTTTTGCACAAAAGGCCCCGCACCAGCGCGGGCATCCCCCCGACAGTCCCACCCCCCATGCCGGCAATGCCTTATCCGCCCTCCTGCCCCCAATGGGCAGGACGATATATACTACCTTTTGGTAGAAATTTGTATATGCTTTAATATAAGCATATTATCTTATTTTTTTACTTTTTCTTCCGGACATCAAGAAAGATTTTTGTCTTTTTCCTACATTTATGTATATTTATTTTACGCCTCTGCCAAAGGTTCATTAATGTAAACACTTAATAATTTTAGCTGGTTGTACAACCACACAATGAAAACTGCCTTCATTTTCATCTGTTGCGGCCACAATCCTGATCTGTAAAAAATTAACCAGATAAAACATAATGTTAGAAACATTAATTCAATATTTCACAAAAAGGGCATATCTGTCCGCTAAAACACTTGATGACATTTTGGACTAAAAAAAACGTCCGAATGTCAACTTTCGACCTTTTCGTAGTATTTTATCAGTGCCATGCTCCCCGTGCTGGCTTTTTTACAGCCCCTGGTGTAAATATATCTATCATTTCAGTCATATCCCTGCTGTGGAACCGTTCTTGCTTAAGGAACCTGCATGGGGCAAGCCCCTTTCAATCCTGCACGTAAACCACCGGGAGGCTTTCATGAAGTTGTTCAAGTTGGTGACCGCCTGCGCCTTGTCGCTTTTTGTCGGACAGGCGGCCCTTGCGGCAGAAAAGCCCATTAAAATCGGCTTCCCCATCCCCCTTACGGGCGAGATACCCAAGGTGGGCGAAGGCTCAAAGTTTGCGGCTGAGATGCTGAAAGAAGAAATCAATGCCAAGGGCGGCCTCAAGGTGGGCGACAAGTACTACCCCCTTGAATTCATCTATGAAGACAACGAATCCAAGCCCGAATCCGCCGTTAACGTCACCCTCAAGCTTATCGCGCGCGACAAGGTTCACGCCATTGTCGGCCCGCAGTCTTCACGTCAGGCCGTGCCTGCGGGCGGCGTGGCAAATGATGAAGAAGTTCCCCTGATCACCCCCTGGTCCACCAATCCCGATGCCACCAACGGACGCCCCTGGGTTTTCCGCGGCGCGTTCCTTGACCCCTTCCAGGCGCCTGTGGCCGTGGACTTTGCCACAAAGCAGTTCAATGCCAAAAAGGCCGCCGTGCTGTATGAGGTCTCCAACGACTATTCCAAGGGCCTTGCCGACAATTTCAAGGAAGCCTTTGAAAAGACGCACGGCAAAGGTTCTGTGGTAGCGATGGAATCTCACGGTCCCAAGGACCAGGACTTTTCCGCCCAGCTGACCAAGATCATCGCGGCCAAGCCCGACTTTATCTTTGTACCCGAAAACTACAGCTTTGCTGCCCTGATCGTGCCGCAGGCCCGCGACCTCGGCTACAAGGGACCGTTCATGGGTTCCGACGCCTGGGGTTCGGCGGAACTGTTCAACCTCTGCGGCAAGGACTGCGTGGGGCAGTATTTCTCTACCCACTACACGGCCGAGGGAGCCACGGGTAAAACCCGCGAATTCATCGACAAGTACAAGGCCAAATACGGCTATGTGCCTGACGATGTGGCCGCCCTTACCTGGGACTCCATCAACATCGTTCTTCAGGCCATACAGAATGCCGGCAAGGTTGATCCCGACCTCAAAAAGCAGCGCAAGATCATTCGCGACAACATGGCCGCCATTGAAAACTTTGACGGCATCACCGGCAGCATGAAATTTGACGACAATGGCGACCCCATAAAGTGCGCGGTTATCGTCCGGGTAACTGACAGCGGCAGCTTCGCCTTTGTGGAATCCGTCTGTCCCAAATAGCCAGACCTGCTGACAAGCCTGGGATGGCAGGCCGTGAGCGCCCGCGGGGGGCGGGTGCTCACGGCACACACTGCCCGAGGGTCTTTACGGCACGGAGAGCGCATACGGGCCAAGGCCCATATTCCCCCTGCGCATCCGGCAGACCGTATCCGGCCCCAACCGCTCATACCGAATCGGGTGCCCTATGGATTTCTTTTTGCAGCAGATGCTCAATGCCCTGCAATGGGGCAGTTTTTATGCGCTCATAGCCTTGGGCTACACTCTGGTCTACGGGGTATTGCGCCTTATCAACTTCGCGCATGGCGATATTTTCATGGTAGGTGCGTACATCGCCTTTTTTGTTTCCACCTGGCTTATTTCCACCGACGGCATGGGCCTGTCCCAGCAGACCGTGCTGTGGCTTACCATTCCCCTGACCATGATGCTCACGGCCTTTGTGGGCGTAACCATTGAGCGCGTGGCCTACCGTCCCCTGCGCCGCAAGGGCGCACACCGCCTGTACGTGGTCATTACGGCCCTTATGTGCGGGCTTATTCTTGAAAACGGCAACCTGGCCCTGCTTGGAGCCACCAAACGCAAACTGCCCGAACTGGTGGACAAAACAGTCTACTCTATCGGCCCGCTGGTGGTCACCAACCTGAAGCTCTGGGTTATTGTGGCCGCTGTTCTCGTTTTTATTGTTCTGCAAACCATCGTTACGCGCACCAAGGTGGGCATGGCCATGCGCGCCGTTTCCTGGGACCGCTTCGCCCTGCCGCTCATGGGTATTCCCCTGGACAGCGTCATTGTGGTCACCTTTATTCTCGGTTCCGGCATCGCCGGGCTTGGCGGCATGCTTTTCGCCATGTGCTACCCCACCCTTGAGCCATACATGGGGGCCATGATCGGCTGGAAGGCCTTTATCGCCGCCGTGGTAGGCGGCATAGGCGACATACGCGGGGCCTTTGTGGGCGGATTTTTGCTGGCTTTTGTGGAAATCATGGTGGTGGCCTTTCTGCCATCCACTTATATGGATTTGTTTTCTTTCACTATTTTACTGCTCATTCTGTGGATGCGGCCCACAGGCATTTTCGGAACCCCCCAAACGACCAAAATATAGCCGGAGTCAGAGATGCTGCTCACCATTGTGCAAATCATACTCGCAATCTTCGCCCTGCTCTGCTTCGGTTATGCCATCAAGCGCGTCGTCACCTGCAAGAAAACCGACTGCCTGCTTTTTATGGTTGTCGGCGTGCTGCTCATCTGTGCCGAGCAGTTTTCGTGGATAGACGGTTACTGGCTGTCCGTGCTCAAATTTATGGGCATCAATATTGTTTTTGCCGCCAGTCTTAATCTGGTCAACGGCTACATGGGAGAATTTTCCTGCGGGCATGCGGGCTTCATGTGCGTAGGGGCCTATGTTGGCGGGCTTATCTCCATCATCCTGTTCACCAACAACAAGCTCGTGGGCGCGCCCCTGCTGCCGCCGGAACTGGCGCCCCTGCTCTTTCCGCTGGTCATTCTTGTGGCGGGCGGCGTGGCGGCCATATTCGGCCTGCTGGTAGCCCTGCCTTCGTTCAAGACCCGCGACGACTACCTTGCCATTATTACCATCGCGGCCAATTACATCATCATAGCCCTCATCATCAATATTGATCTGGTGGGCGGACCGCGCGGCCTTTCCGGCATGCGCGGCGTCGTGCGCGCCATGGAGGGCGTGGCCGACCTGCCGTGGATGATGGTGTGGGTGGTGCTGCTTGTGATGGTGTCCATCATGATGCTGTACCGGCTCGTGAACAGCACCCTGGGCAAGGGCATTCCGGCCGTGTGCCAGAACGAGGTTGCCGCGGAAATCATGAGCGTCGACACCAAAAAGGTAAAACTTGTGGCCTTTATGGTGTCCGCAGGCATAGCTGGCATGGCCGGAGCTGTGTATGCCCACATGTTCAGCTCCATCTACGCCAACAGCTTCGGCATCATGAAGTCCACCGAGGCTATGGTCATGGTTTATCTGGGCGGCATGGGCTCACTTTCCGGTTCGGTGCTGGCGGCCATACTCTTTACACTGCTCATCGAGGTGCTGCGCTTCGCCCTGCCCGCCCTCAGCGACCTTATGCATCATCTGCCCTTTGTTCCCGACAGCTTCATGATCAGCCAGGAATGGAAGTGGGTGCTCATTCCCCTCATTCTTATCCTTCTTATGCAGTTTCGTCCTGAAGGGCTGTTGGGCGGCCGCGAACTTACCCAGGTTTTTCCCCGGCTCAAAAGGCTGCTTGCCCCGGCCCGCGTGGAATAGGCGGCGCGGGCGTCACTGTTGTGCGAATACGTGTTCAATGACTGACAACGTACTGGGGGCGAACCTTGGCACTGCTTGAAATGAAAGACGTAACACAGCGCTTCGGCGGTCTTATCGCGCTGTCATGCTTCAACATACAGATAGAGGACCACAGCCTCACGGGCCTTATCGGACCCAACGGGGCGGGAAAAACCACGGTATTCAACCTGGCTTCGCATTTTTACCACGCCACCGAAGGCGAAATCATCTTTGACGGCCACAAGTACCGGCCCAATCTTGCGCCGCATGAGGTGACCACCCTGGGCATGGCGCGCACCTTTCAAAACATCCGCCTGTGGCCCGGCATGACGGTGCTGGACAATATCTGCGTGTCGCAATACAGCCGCCTGGGCTACGGCCTGCTGGACGCATGGTTCAACACGGGCCGCTACGGACGCGAGGAAAAGCGCGTCAAGAAAAAGGCGGCGGAAATTCTGGAAATTATGGAACTGGGACACGTGGCGGAAGAACTGCCCAAAAACCTTCCTTACGGGCTGCAGCGCCGGGTAGAACTGGCCCGCGCCCTTTCCACCGACCCCAAGCTGCTTTTGCTGGACGAACCGGCAGCCGGGCTCAACTCGTCCGATGTGGACGGCCTGATCAAGCATATCGGCTGGATTTACGACCAGTTCAAGATTGCCATCTGGATGATCGAGCACCAGATGAAGGTGGTCATGTCGCTTTGCCAGCATATTACCGTGGTGGAATTCGGCCAGACCATCGCCAGCGGCACACCGCAGGAAATCCAGAACAATCCCGATGTCATCAAGGCATATCTGGGCGACGAGAACGTGTAGGGGGCATCATGCTGCTTGAAGTGGAAAATCTCTATGCGGGCTACGGCAAGATAGAAGCCTTGCACGGCATATCCTTTCATGTGAACGAGGGCGAAATAGTCACGCTCATCGGGGCCAACGGCGCCGGAAAATCCACCACCCTCAAAGCGGTCATGCGCCTGCCCCCGCCGGAATCTCCCTCGGTGTTCAGCGGCGACATACGCTTCAAGGGAGAGTCCATACTCAAAACAGAGCCGCACAACGTGGTGGCGCGCCTCAAGATGGACCTTGTACCCGAAGGCAGGCATATTTTCGGCAACCTCACCGTGCGCGAAAATCTCAAGCTTGCCACCTGGACCCGCAAGGACGGCGGCGTGGAAAAAGACATGGACAGGGTTTTTGACCTTTTTCCGCGTCTGAAAGAGCGCATTCACCAGCGCAGCGATACGCTCTCCGGCGGCGAGCAGCAGATGCTGGCCGTGGGCAGGGCGCTGATGACAAGCTGCTCGGTCATCCTGCTGGACGAGCCGTCCATGGGCCTTTCGCCGCTGCTCATGTACGACATGTTCCGCACCTTCAAAAGGCTCAACAGCGAAGGACTCACCGTCATCGTGGTGGAACAGAACGCCCGCCTGGCCCTTCAGGTGGCTGACCGGGGCTATGTGCTGGACACCGGAGGCATTGTGGCCCAGGGAACCGCCGCCGAACTGGCGGACACCCCTGAAATAAAGGCCGCATACCTGGGCGCATAAACGGGCGCAAAGCTGTTTCGCACCCGGCGGCCCTGCGGCTTAC
>NZ_JBAIYR010000066.1:0-8554 GCF_036763145.1 Desulfovibrio sp. 1188_IL3213
CAAACAGCGCCGCCTGGAGCGGCAGCTGCGCCTGTTCACCGCGCGACGTCAGGACTACGGCCTTGTTAACGGGGCGGCCATGCTGCTCCACTGGCCCAGCATGGAAGTGCGCGCTCTTGTCGGTTCCGCGGATTTTTTCAATGCCGACATTATGGGGCAGGTGGACGGAACCAGGGCGCGCCGTTCGCCGGGTTCCACACTCAAGCCTTTCATTTATGCCCTTGGCCTGGACCAGGGTCTGATCCATCCCTTGACCTTGCTGGCCGATACGCCACGCAGTTTTTCGGGCTATGATCCTGAAAACTATGACGGCAGTTTTCGAGGCCCTGTCAGTGCCGGTGAAGCTTTGAGAGCCAGCCGCAACGTGCCTGCCATTGCCCTGGCCGCGCGTTTGAAGCAGCCCGGATTTTATGATTTTTTGAGCAGGGCCGGAGTGAAATTCGCATCCGGCGAAGATCATTACGGTTTGAGCCTCGTGCTTGGCGGGGCGGAAGTGAGCATGCGCGAACTGGCCGGACTTTATGCCATGCTTGCCAATAAAGGGATCTGGCGTCCCTTGCGCGTGCGGCAAGACGACGGACATACGGAAACGGCCCTGCCCCTGCTGTCGCCGGAAGCGTCTTATGTAACCCTTGCCATGCTGGAGGACGGCAATCCGGACCGTCTTGTGCGCTCGCAGGGGGGGACCGTGCTGCCTTTGCGGCTCAAAACAGGCACGTCCAACGGTTTTCGCGATGCGTGGGCCGCAGGCATTGTGGGGCCGTACGTGCTTGTGGTGTGGCTTGGCAATTTTGACAACAAGCCCAATCCGTTGTTTGTGGGCGGCATCAGCGCCGTGCCGTTGTTTACGCAGATAGCGCGGGATCTTGCAATGGCAGAGCCGCTGCGGGATTACCAGGCCGAGCCTGCGCACGGCCTTAATCTGGAGCGTGTGGAAGTTTGCGCCGCCACAGGAGACCTGGATACGTCCCTGTGCGAGGACACGGCAAAGACGTGGTTTATACCGGGGGTGTCGCCCCTGGCTTCTTCCGGCGTATTTCGCCCGATACTTATCGACAGGGAAACGGGCCTGCGGGCCTGCCTGCCGCAAGCAGGCCGCACCGAGACGCGCATATGGGAGTTCTGGCCCACGGACATGGCGCAGATGTTTGCGCGGGCCGGAATGCCCAAGCCCGAGCCGCCGCCTTTTGCCCCTGAATGCGGGCCGGAAAATATGGTTACGGGAGAAGCCCCGCGCATCGTGCAGCCCAAGGACGGTCTGACGTATAAGTTGAGCCTGAGCAGCCGGGGGCATGAAAATATGGTTTTTATGGCCCACGCCGATGCCGGGGTGAAAATCCTGCACTGGTTTGTCAATGGCCGCTATCTGGGAAAAGGAACGCCGGGCGAGGCTTTTTTGTGGCAGGCTGTGCCGGGAGATATTGAGGTGCGCGTGGTGGATGATGCGGGCCGCGCCGGAAAAAAACGTGTGCGCGTGCGCGCAGACCACTAGATATAGATATGCTGTTCCAACAGTTTGTTCGCCTTCCTTAAAACGGCAACGTGGGGAACAGCAGAGAACAGCAAAACGGCTGAGGAGGAGGCAATAGCCTGCTGAAGTGTTACGGCCGAAGGCTGCTTCAGAAGCGTCTTTTCCGCAGAATATTGGCCCATTGCTGGTGGAGTGGTGTTTCTTGCACTGCCCTGACAGCAACGGGCCTTTTTGTGCTCAGCGCGCAGGGCTGCCTTAAGAAATGCTTCGGTTGTGCGCCTGTGTTGAAAAAACACCGTACCCTTCAGGGACGTTGTGCGCGGAGCCACGTGCGGCCTGAAATTCAGGCAATGCAGTTGAAAGTTCTTGTGATATGCGTCTTTTTGCGCAGACAGGCTGCCTGTCTGCGCAAGCCTCGAGGAGAAATCTTTATTGCGCGGATTTTTTAGGCTGACGGACAAAGTAGCCCACGATGCCGAAAACGCAGGCCGGCACTATCCAGCTCAGTCCGGCGGAACCAAAGGGAAGGTGACCTGTGATATCCAGGGGCAGGCCCCACTCTTCCAGTACGCTCAGGCCGCTGGCAAGAAGCGCCCCCGCCGTGGCGAAACGGAAGATATTGTCATTGTCGATATGACGGTCAAAAAGGGAAAGCACAATGACCGCCAGTGTTCCCGGGTATAAAAAAGTCAGAATGGGAGCGGCAAAAGCAATGATGTTGTCAAGACCGAAGTTGGAAACAACCATGCTGAAAAGGCCGGTTCCCACCACAATTTTTTTGTAGCTGAGCCGTCCCTTGCTGAAGCGCGATATGAAGGTGCCGGTGGTTCCGATCAGGGCTACGGAGGTCGCCATGCAGGCCACGGTTACAATGCTTGCCAGCAGAATGGTGCTCGCGCTGCCAAAAAGCCTGCCCACCAGAAGGGTGACCAGCGCGCCTTTTTCCGTTTCCACCGGATAATACGTGGACCCCGTGGCCCCAAGGTAGCAAAGCCCGCAATAGATGACGAAAAGCAGCGCACCGGCCACGAGGCTTGCTATGCCCACGGACAGCGCCTTTTGCCTGCCTGTCTCGTAGCCTTTGCCCTTCAGGGCGTTTACTATGATAAGGCCGAAAACCAGGGCCGCCATAACGTCCAGCGTCTGATAGCCGGAAAGGATGCTGTGCCAGGCTACATTATCGTCACGAACGATGTCGCTTACCGGCCCGATGGGTACAAAAAAGGCCGCAGCCACGATAAGCAGAAAGCCCCCGATTTTTATGGGCGAAAGATAGCGGGCAATAACATCCACCATGTTGGACTCCCGGAAGGCCAGCAGGGTGGATATACCGAAAAACACCACGGAATAAAGTATTTTGGCCGCGCTGACGCCTTTGGAGGAATAGCCCAGGGGTGCAAAGGAAATGGCAAATGCCGTGGCCCCTGTGCGGGGGATGGCGAGCAGGGGGCCGATGCAGAGAATGATGGCGCACATCATAAGCATGGCCGCCGTAGGCCCCAGCCTGTGCATGATGCCTTCTTCATTATCAATGCATGAAGAGGCCAGCATGGCGTAGATGGCAAGCAGGGCCAGGCCCACGTCTGCCATATAATAACAGATAAATCCCAAAAACCATTCCGGGCCGGCAGTGAAACCGATGTAGGGCGGAAAAACTACGTTTCCAGCACCAAAAAGCATGGAAAACAACGCAGCGCCGACAATAAAAGAATCGCGTACCAGGGAAGATTTCATCAAAAATGCTCGCAGATTCGTGCTTTGGTGAAAGATAGCGCCGCAGTGTAAAAAAATAGCATCAATGAAAACAGGGCTGTCCGTAATCAGTTTCTTGAAGCGGCCCGCCAGAGATAGCAGAAGTCGGGAAGTCACGCCAGCCTTGATGCAATGCTAAAGCGTGTTGCAAATAAAAAACGTTTCCCGCTATGCCCCTCTGGCAAGCTCTCCTATATTCTTTACATGTTTCCAATCAGGGTAGACAACGGTATAAAGGCTGCCTGGGCTGAACGCTGCAATCTTGTACGTGGTGTTTTGCAGTTGGCGGGAAAACGTTTTTATGGTTTTCTTTTCAAGAAAAAAGCGGTTCACGACATCTTTTTACACTGTCCGGCGCAGTAGAAACGGGGGTTTTCATCATGAGCGGCAGTCTGCACACGGTTTTTTTCAGCCCGACCCACAGCAGCAAAAGGATTGCGCGGGCCGTGGCTGCTGTTATGGCCCGGAGTATCGGCAAACCCGCCGTTGAACATGATCTGACGTTTCCTGACGGCCGCAAGGAAAAGCTGTCTTGCGATGCGGACGATACTTTGCTTCTGGCGTTTCCGGTCTATGCCGGGCGCGTGCCGCGCCTGCTGATGGAGTTTCTGGCCGGACTTACGGGAAGGGGCGGCGCGGCCGTTCCGGTGGCCGTGTACGGTAACCGCCATTATGACGATGCGCTTCTGGAAGCAGTGGACATACTGCGAAAGCAGGGTTTTACCGTGCCTGCTGCGGCAACATTTGTAGCCGAGCACAGCCTGACGCCCAAGGTCGGCACAGGCCGTCCGGATGAACAGGATATGGCCGTTGTTCGGGGTTTTGCCGAAGACGCGGCGGCTGTCGTGCTTTCCGATTGCTGTGACACCGTGGCTGTACCCGGCAAGCGGCCGTACAGGGATGTGCCGCCTGCTGCGGATATACGGCCTCAAACCGCGGAAAGCTGTACGCAATGCATGCTTTGCGCAAGCAATTGTCCGATGCAGGTCATCAGTTTTGACGATGCCACAAAGGTCAGCCAGGGCTGTATCCGTTGTTGCGCCTGCGTCAGGTCCTGTCCGGAGGGTGCAAAATATTTTGATCAGGAGCCGGTGCTGAACATTGTGAGCATGCTGGAAAAGAACTGCACGAACAGGCGGGAACCGGAGTTGTTTGTCGTCCCATAACCGTGGCATTTTGCCGTTGAAAAGATTCGGGCGGCTGGCGGCACAAGCGTCCGACGGTGCAGACAGGCAGAGCGGGTAAACAGGTCATGTTTACCCGCTCTGTATTTTGCACGGAGATCTGAAAATGGCGTGGGCGGTAGTGTATCTTTATACGAAAAAACGCGTTTGCGCCTTCATGGCAAGCGCCTGCCCGCTCAGTCGCCAGAGCAATTTCAAAGTGAAAATGCCCTAAAGCGGCTCATCCACGATTTTGTCCATGTCGATCATGGCTCCGATGTTGCCGGACGCAAAGCCCGTGAGCAGCATGTTGGTCAGTTCGCTGTCATAGCGTGGGTCGCCCGCCAGTTCCTTTGTTGCCTCAAGAGGTTCTTTGGCCTGGCTGTAAGGCCTGTCGCAGATCATGGCCGCAAAGGAGTCGGCAACGGCGGTAATTCGGCCCACACGGCTTATCTGGCTGCCCTTGAGGCGTTGGGGATAGCCCGAACCGTCCATACGTTCGTGGTGTTCGTAGCAGGCCCGCACAAGCTCTTCAAAACTCATTTCCAGCTTGTGCATAAGCTTGACGCCCAAAAGGGGGTGGGGCAGCAGTTTTTCTTTTTCTTCGGCCTTGAGCGGGCCTGGCTTGCTGAGCAGAAAGGCGGGAACCTTGCTCATGCCCACATCATGCAGCAAAAAGGCCAGGGCAACGCGGTCAAGGTCCTTGCGGCGGTATTCTCCGCTTGTCTGCATCCACAGCCAGAGGCCCACGCTCATGGTGTTGATGGCGTGCCGCGCCATCTGATGCTTGCGAAACAGGCGGCGCATGAAGGTGTTGATGCGGTGCTTGTCTGCCCAAAGGTATTCCGTGATCACCATAACGTCGCGGTACAACGGTTCAAGCAGGGCCTTTATGGGCTGGCTGATGAACTCCGTATAGCGGAGAAAAAGCGCGCGGATGCAGATGTCCGTAATTTCCGCTTCCTTGAGGTTTTTATCCTGCAGCACAAGGTCAAGCTGTTTGACAATGTGGCGCGAATAGATGTGGTGGTCAGAACGCGACACAAAAAGATCGCCCTCGGCACACAGCGACGCCAGCTCTTCAACCTGTTCGTTGGTCAGGCGCGTTTCCTTTTTGCAATAAGGGGCGAGCACCATGATGTCTTCACGAAAGCTGAAAAGATCCACAGGAGGCCGGTACTTGGGAAAGCTGGAAAGTATTTCGCCGCTTATCTGGTAATATTCCTCGTTGATGTTCTGAGGAATCTCTCGTGCTTCCCGTGCTTGCTCGGCCATGGGCTATTTCCAGTATATTTTAACAAGGTTGGTGCCACGCGGGGTGGAGGAGGAGCCTTTGACCTGCCCTGCTGTTATCACCGCGCAGTCGTCAGCCACAAAGTCTTCACTGTTATGGATGAACTGCTCGGCCCTGATGAGGTGGCTGGGCTCTTCCTGCGGGCGGTCGATGAACACCGGCTTGACGCCCCACACAAAGTTGAGAGCCTTGACGGTCACCGGGTCCGGAGTGAGCGCGTAGATCTGCTGAGGTGGGCGCCTTGCAGAAACCTGGCGTGCCGAACTGCCGGAAAGGCTGTGGGACACGATGGCCTTGGCTCCGGCCTTGTTTGCCAGCAGGCAGGCCGAGTAGGCAAGGAATTCCGGTATGCCCTTATCGGCATCGGGTTCTTCAAGAGTATGGTTGAGCAGCAGCAGCTTTTCGGCTTCATCGGTGATGCGTCTCATGTAGCGCACCGTGTCCACGGGAAAACTGCCCATGGCGGTTTCTTCAGAAAGCATCACGCAGTCGGCCCCGTCCAGTACGGCGTTGGCAACGTCCGTGGTTTCCGCTCTTGTGGGGGCGGGGCTGTTCACCATAGAGAGCAGCATCTGCGTGGCTACAATGACAGGCTTTGAAGCCTTGTTGCAGGCGCTGATAATGCGCTTCTGCAGTGCAGGCAGCAGCGGCAGGGGGCATTCCACGCCAAGGTCGCCGCGCGCCACCATGACCACGTCTGTTTCCGCCAGAATTTCTGCAAGATTGTCCACAGCGCTCTGACGTTCCAGCTTGACCACCACAGGCAGGTTCTGGCCGGCAGCGGCGATCAGTTCTTTGGCTTCGCGCACGTCATCGGCGGTCTGAACATAAGAAATCGCCACGGCGTCCACGCCGAGCTTAAGCCCGTCCGCAAGGTCTTTTTTGTCCTTGTCCGTCAGGGCGCGCACTTTCGTGGCCTTGCCGGGCAGGGCAAGGCCCTTGCGTGAGGTGACGATGCCGCTGTTGTCCGCTTCCAGCAGTACCAGATTGTCTTCACGGCGCGCCTGCACGATGAACTGAAGGCCGCCGTCGGCCAGCACCAGGCGGTCGCCCGGCTCCAGACTTTCAAGAATTTCTTCATGATCAAAGGGCAGGTAGGGCATTTCATTGATGCGTGACTGGCTGGGGCCAAGCAGCAGGCGCATGCCTTTTTCTACATCTATAGTACCCTCGGGAACCACTCCCAGGCGGATTTTCGGCCCGGAAAGGTCCTGCATGATAGTGATGGGCCGCCCGAGGGCGCGTTCAACTTCCCGGATATTTTTTATGATGTTTACAAAATCGGCAGCGCCGCCGTGTGAAAAGTTGAGACGAAAAACGCTCACGCCGGCTTCTGCAAGTTCATGCAGTTTTTCCCTGCTGTTGGAAGCGGGGCCAATAGTGGCGACAATTTTGGTTCTCATGATTTGTCCTTGTTTAGAGGGCAGGGGGGCTGGCCCGGCGTATGGACGCAAAAAAGAGTGATTGACCAGCACAAAAAAGCATCTTGATTTTCGCACGTATTGTCAAGGTATTCGGCACTGCTGGAGTATGCGGCACGTATCCGGCACAGCGCCTGACGATGTTTTGTTCTGCTGCGGCTGATTTTTTCGGGCAATGTGCCGGTGGTAAAAAACCACTTTTTACCACCGTTCGTTTTTGAAAAAAGAGCAATGTTTTCACCTTGCCTGTACCCCCTGAAATCGGCTTCACACATAAATGTTGCGGTTTTTTTGCACTTGGCTTGACACCCCCATAGCCTTGGGGCATAAGTGGGAAAAAGTGGTAATATGAAGTAAGAAAGTGGTAAAGCCGTGCAAAAACTCTTCACAAAAAGCCTTTCCCGCAGCCTTGACCCCAAAGGGCGTCTTATGCTGCCGCCCGAATACCGGGAAGGGCTTTGTGCCGACGGCGGCACGGGGGTTTTCTGGCTCACCGCATACTACGGCCGTCTGGTGGCCTATCTTCCCGAAGATTGGGAAAAAGTTACGGAACAGCTGAGCCGTATTCCCATGCCTTCGCCGCGCCTTTCACACTTCAAGACCAAGGTTATGGGTCTCGCGCAGGAACTGCAGTGCGATGCCCAGGGCCGTGTTCGCATTCCCCAGGCCCTCATGCGCGAAGCCGGACTGCAAAAGGACGTCATGCTGGTGGGCATGCTCAATAAATTTGAAATATGGGATCAGACCCGCTTTGACGCCCTGGAGCTTGAAGACGTTTCTGCGGAGCTTGCGGCCAGCGGCGTGGCGATCAGCCTTTAGGCGCTACTTATGATGCAAACCATGCACGATACTGCGGAACCGACACGGCATGTGCCCGTTCTGCCTGTGGAAACCTTGGAGGCGCTCAGCCCGCGCGCCGGGGGACGCTATCTGGACGGCACTCTTGGCATGGGCGGACACGCCAGTGCCATTTTGTCGTCAGCCCCCGATATAGAACTGTGCGGACTTGACCGTGACGAAGAAGCTCTTGCCCTTGCCGGGCAGCGCCTGAGCGTTTTCGGCCAGCGGGCGCACCTGTTCCATTGCCGCTACAGCGATTTTGCCGATGCTCTTAAAGGTCTGGGCTGGGACAAAGTGGACGGGGCCTTGCTGGATATCGGCGTTTCCTCGTTGCAACTGGACGAGGCGGAGCGTGGCTTCAGTTTTTATGGCGATGGCCCCCTGGACATGCGCATGGACCAGGCATCGGTGCAGCCTTCGGCATGGCACTGGGTCAATCGAGAAAGCTTCGACAAGCTCAAAGACTGCATCGCCGCTCTTGGCGAAGAGCCGCAAGCCGGGCGCATTGCCCGCGCCATTGTGGATGCCAGGCAGAAAAACACCATCGACACCACAGGCCAGCTGGCCGCTCTGGTTGAAAGGGCGTATCCGGCCGCCTGGCGGGCCAAGGCCC
>NZ_JBAIYR010000067.1:0-8408 GCF_036763145.1 Desulfovibrio sp. 1188_IL3213
GCGCGAAGCCGAGCCCGTCCATAAGCTGGGGGCCGTCGGAAAAGGCGGCGTTTTCAGTGCGGTAGTCAAGGCCGCCGAGGTGGTCGAGGCCTGAGGTCAGAGTGGAATCGCCATGTTCAGCATAGTGCGAAGAGCGTTCCACAGGGGTCGGGCCAGCCGCAGGGCTGAGGTCCGGGCCGAGGGCGCTGAAAAATTCTGCGCCGGAAATGACTTTGCCAGCGACTTCAAATTCAGGAATGTTTTCGGCATGGTAGCTGGTGTAAAAGTCATCAATGCGGATGGCCGCGCCATCTTCGAAAGTAAATACCAGCGAATTGCCATCGCGCGACATGGTCGCGTCGCCCGTTGGAAATTCAAGGGCGTACGTTGCGTTTTGGTCCGTTGCAATGACTATGGTTTCCTGCCCTTGGACAGGTCGTGAAAGATTGATAGTAGGCATGGAGCCTCCATGATGAGCTTGTATCTATTGATAGGCGGCAACGCTCGGCAAGAGCATTCCGAAAGCGAGGAAGGAGAGGTATGTAGGCGTATTGCTTACGTCTCTAAGGGGTCGGGACCCCTCTGACTCTAGGAAAGAGTGCATCGCGGTGAGGCATGTGGGTGAATCAGCGAATTGTGATTCACGATCTGGGAAGAACCCATCCCTTTTTTGATAATGCCTGTTATTAGGACTGTCAATGGTAAAAATCAGAATATGTGATATTTTTATGGCATGTCTCCTTTATGAAGTCTAACATATAACTATAATATATAATTTATTATTTATTTTAGCGGCAGCGATTCTTGATTATGTGGGGCGATTTTATATCTGTTTATATATTATTTTGAAGCTGCTGATAAGACATGAGAAATAGCTCTGTTTAGCGCCTTGCAAATTCTATTCATCGGAAGAAGGAACAGGCAGTATTTTTATCATATATTTTTATTTTATAGAGATATATTTATTATTTATAACGAAAAATAATGTGTTCAATGTGCGAAAAGCATAAAAATTTGATGCGTGTTTTACTGTATTGCTGGGATATCTGCGTTGATTATCACCATGTATGCAAAAAAATTTTACTCAAATAAAATTTTTATTTTAGAAAAATATTCTAAATTTTACTTTATAGATCATTAATATAGTTATAACTACAGTAGAAAATTCTGACTGTCGGGCCAGCAAAAAAATGAGAAATGCCCTTTGCGCAGACCGGGCATTTTGGTGAAGTTGCGTGATTGGCCAGAGAAGCTGTGGTATAAGCATGAGAATCTTTGATCCCACGCATTAACATTGCAGGATTGATTGAAAAACATTGACGTGGCACAGTGGTAATGCAAGCATATTCTGCGAGAATTTCTGGGCGAAGAAGTAAACTCTTACTTGCATAAAGCTCTGACGCATCAAGGTAGTCTCAGGTTATGGTGGTTTTCATCGCCGATATAGCTCATTGTTGATATGGGGGTTGCAGTGCGTTTTTGTATTGCCATTTTCTTTTTTCTTGCTTCAATCTGTGTAGGCGATATTACCGCATACGCAGGGCAAAATTCACTGCATGCAAAAGAGGAAAGTGCAACATGCAATCAGAATGATATTGCTCTTGAATTAGACCGCGCGCAGTTGCCTGAAATACGCAAGGCTGCCGAAAGCGGTTCTGCCCAGGAGCAATATATTCTTGGCTGCTTCTATATGACAGGCATTGGTGTGCAGAAAAATCCTGCAGAAGCTGTCCAGTGGTGGAGCAAGGCTGCCAGCCATGGCTATGCAGAAGCCCAGGCTTTTTTGGGTTCCGCATATATGCAAGGCTCCGGCGTGGGCAAGGACGCTGCCACAGGCGCAGCATGGCTCCGTAAGGCAGCGGATCAGGGCTTGAAGGAGGCGTAAGCCGCGCTTTCCTCGTGCTATATGGCCGGTGAGGGCGTACCCAAAGATACGGGTCTGGGCGTGGCCTGGCTTCGTAAGGCCGCAGGGCAGGGCTTTGTGGATGCGCAATATCTGCTTGGGTGCATGTATTATTTTGCTGAAAACGTGGAGCGCAATTGGGCGGAGGCCGCAAAGTGGTGGAGAAACATCGCCAAGCAGGGTGATGAGGAGGTGCGGTATGGGCTCGCCATGCTCTACGGCACAGGAGGCTTTGGCGTATCGCAAGATATTTCTGAAGCCCTTTACTGGATGCGGCAGGCTGCCGAACAGGGGTATGCGCCCGCGCAGGCCGAATTGGCGCGTGCTTATCTGACTGGAGAAGGCGCAGAAAAGGATGAAAAAAAGGGTGTTGCCCTGCTGACAGAATCCGCAAACAAAGGCTGTGCTGACGCGCAATATCTGCTTGGTCTGCTTTATGGCAGTGGGTTTGGTGTGAAAAAAGATGTTGAAGCCTCTCAAGAATGGCTGCGGAAGGCCGCGCTCGGAGGGTGCGATGACGCCCAAAAGGCTTTGCTTGAATTGGAAGGCAAGAAGTAGCGATAAAATTATTACGTTACTTTTGTGGGTATTGTGCGCACCTTGCCAACAAGTACGGCCTGGGCGGCACTATGCCGGGCCTCCCGCGCGAAGTAGCATGAAAATGCCTCCAGTGTGGCTCCAGTAGACGCCTTGACTGGTCTCCCGAAGGGGGCTCAGGCATGCGTGTGTGTCCATTCCAAAGTATTTTTTGACATGGCTCCCCCATGTGATGCGCCACTTGGCGACATCACTCAGGAGCACTGCCATGCCTCCCACCCCGACCCAGAATATCCTCAAGCTGCTGGAAGAAAGCCTGCCCCCTGCTTCCCCCGCAAGCAGGTTCGCGAGCTGACTTTCGGCATCGTCAACCCCCGTACCCTTGCCAATAGGGACAGCGAAAAGACCGGCCCTTCCGGTCGTTTTTTTGTCAAACGCGAAGTCTGGTACCAGAAGGCCGGATTTCTTGAATATGTGAAGGCCATGCTCAAGGACGCCTTGATGTCGGACGAGTCCGGTCTGCATACGTGGCGACAAGGCACTGACCGACAGCACACACCAGAGTGCGCCTTCCAGGGGTAATGCGTCTTCCTTGAAGCCAATCAGCGAAAAGCAGGTCAACTACATTCGGGTACTGGCAAAAGGTAAACCCGCCGATACTATTTCCCGTGATCTGACAGGAAAGCCCTTGGAACAGTGCAGTGGCGCGGATGCTGACAAAATTATCAAGATGCTGATGGGGCAGTCTGACCGCAGTGGTGACGTTCCATTTTAACGCTTTTGATGGCAATCAGAGCAAAAGGGGCTGTCAGTGACAGCCCCTTTTGCAATCATATGCTTTCCCATTCCGTCCTTTGTCTGCCCATACTGCAAGCAGGAGTCCCATATGTATCAGAAGCATTGGCGTCACGATTTTGAATATAGCGACAGGCTGATAAATACCGGTATCGGTACGGAGGAGTTCTTTAAGGTCATTGAGAAGGCATTGCCCCCTATGGTCTCCAGAGCAGAGCTGGCACGGATCACCGGTGGCCTTATTTCGGCCAAAACACTGAGCAATGAAGACGCCCTCAAGAAAGGGCCACGCGAACGTGTCCGCGTCGGCGCAAAAATTGGATACACGAAGGCGGCATTGATGGCCTATCTGCGCAATAAGCTTCAGGCTTGTGGAGATTGATTGGCATCCGTACCGGTATGACAAGGGACAGCTTGACCGAAAAAACTGAATTTGGTATTTATTTGGTTAAAGGAGAGTGTCTATGCAACTCAGCACCGCAGTACGCCCTATCAGCGAGGTCAAAGCGCAGGCGGCGGAAATCATCCGTACCTTCAGCGAAGATGCCGCCCCGCCCGTGGTCATCACTCAAAATGGCGAGGCCAAGGCCGTGTTGATGGGCATTCAGGAATATGAACGCATGCAGGAAACGCTGGCCATGCTCAAAGCCCTGAGCCTTTCCGGAAAAAGCCTGGAGGCGGGTAAAGGACGTCCGGCCCGGGAGGTCTTTGCAGACCTGCGGCGGCATGAAGGGCGCAAGGCCGAATAATGGTACTCCCTACGGACAAGCGGCCCTTGGAAATCCTGCTCGCCCCGGAGGCCGATCAAGACTTGCGGGACATCTATACATATATGGCCGATCATGCCGGGCAGGAGCAAGCTCACGCTATCCTGAGCAGGCTGGAAGCCGCCATATTCTCGCTGGAAACCTTGCCCCAGCGCGGCAACATCCCCCCAGAACTTGAAGTGGTTGGCATTACTCGCTACCGCGAGCTTCATGAACACCCGTGGCGCATCATATACGAGCCGCTGGAAGCGGCAGTGCATGTCCACTGGATATTCGACTCCCGCCGGGACGTGGCCGGACAGCTTACGCAGAAGATGCTGCGGCGCTGACGGCGCAGTCTTTCGATACTTTTAGAGCAATTTCACTTTGAAATTGCTCTGGCGGCTGCGTGAGCAGTCGCCCGCCGCAAAGATGCAAACGCTGCTTCAGCCGTTACGACAAAGGAAGTTACGGATGAAGACAGCAGAGCTATTTACTTGCGCGGTTAAGCATCGAAGCGAACGTGACTTAAACTTTGAGAATGTACATTCTCAAAGTTAATCTGCTCTAGCTGTAGTGTTTCTATAGGTTGTTCACCCTCCCCAAATCGGTAAAGCTGGAGTTACCAAACAACAGCAAACCGAGTGAGGGAAAGGGTGAACAGCCATAAGAATGCCAAACTGACGGTTCGTAGTCGAGAAGAAATGGTGCGCCGGATGCGGGACAATCCCGCCGCCACCGTAGCGGAGGGATTTGGCGTAAGCCTGCGAACCGCCAGAAAATGGATGAAACGGTACCGCGAAGGAGGTGTTGCTTCTTTGGCAGATGCCTCTTCCCGGCCTCGATGCTGTAGAAATCGTCTGACGGAACTGGACCTTGGTGAAATTTTTGAATTGAGGAAAAAACGACAGACTGGCGACGCAATCGCACTACGCCTTGGTCTGTGCCGCAGTACAGTGTTCCGCGCTTTGCGCAGGCTTGGCTGCTCCCGGCTTTCTTCTTTGGAGAAAAAAGAGCCGATACGGCGTTATCAATGGGAGAAGCCGGGTCAGATGCTCCACCTGGACATCAAGCGTCTCGGCAAAATTGATGGCGTTGGTCATAGGAAGGCGGGGACGCGGCAAGTGCGTCGGCGGCGGCCAGGTTGGGAATATTTGCATGTATGTGTGGATGACGCCTCCAGGGCAGCATATACGGCCATACTGCCGGATGAAACCGCCGAGTCGGCCATAGAGTTTTTATGGTTTGCCGTTGCCTGGTATGCCTCGCACGGCATCAGAGTGGAGCGTGTGCTTACGGACAATGGCGCTTGCTACAAGTCTTGGAAGTTCCGCGATGCCTGCCGCGA
This sequence comes from Desulfovibrio sp. 1188_IL3213, assembly GCF_036763145.1. Taxonomy (NCBI): domain Bacteria; kingdom Pseudomonadati; phylum Thermodesulfobacteriota; class Desulfovibrionia; order Desulfovibrionales; family Desulfovibrionaceae; genus Desulfovibrio; species Desulfovibrio sp. 1188_IL3213. The sequence goes on from NZ_JBAIYR010000067.1 coordinate 5,309, forward strand.
GCTTGGCATAAAGCACAAGCGCACCCGGCCTTACCGACCACAGACCAATGGTAAGGCGGAACGCTTCATCAGGACGGCATTGAACGAGTGGGCATACGCCGAAACGTACACCCACTCATGGAAAAGGACAGCCAACTTGTCCATATGGACGCATCACTACAACTATTCGCGTCTTCATACGGCTCTTGGCAGGAAACCTCCGGCTTCGAGGCTAGGAGGGTGAACAACCTATAGAAACTCTACATCTAGAGCGCATCTGGTAAGAGAGCCTTACAGGCGCATATGAAAAACCCCCGGCTAGGCCGGGGGATATTTATTGGGATGCAATCATGATAAACACCGACCGCACGGAAGGTTTGCGGGCATTAATTCGTCAAGGGCTTCAGGCTGTCTCCCAACAAACCACTACCGCCCATCTGGGTGACAGGTCCACATATGTGGGTATGAGCGACATCGGCCAGCACTGGGAGTGTGCCCACCGCTGACAGCCTGGAGCGCCTGCTGATCCTGCAACGGGGCCATTGGTTTGAATCCGGTGTGGGGCAGGCGCTGGAGTCGCTGGGTCTGCATGTTTTGCCCCAGCTTGAAATTAACTGGCAGCATCAGGGCGTACCCATCAAGGCCCACCTGGACTTCGTGCTGGCCTGGGGTGCGCCCGTCAACGCCATACGAATTCTGGAAGTAAAAAGTACGGACAAGCTACCCGACAGTCCGCACGATTCCCACTTGCTGCAACTGCACGGGCAGATCGGCTTGCTGGCCCAAGCCTGGGGCAAGCCTGCCTTCAGCCTGCGGACGGGGACGGTACGCTTCTGTACGACAAACTGACCTTTCCTCAACTCTGCCATGCTCAGCTTGGCCTTCAGTTGCCCAAACAAGCTGGAGAAGTGAGCCTGGAAGCCTGGCTGCTCTGTCTTTCGCTGAAGGAGGTAACGACGTTCGGCCCCTATGGTTTCAATCAGGCCATGCTGGATACGGCCCTTGACCACGCAAATCAACTCTGGAGCGAGATAGGTCGTCAATTTCGTACGCCATGTTAAGCGGCAATCGGCAGTTTTGGTTCCATCATCCTGCTTCTGACAAACGCCGCTGGTGAGAGATAGCCAAGTGCTGCCTGGGGCTGTGGTGATATCAAGAAATTTCTTGACGCAAAGCTATGGGCTTCGTAGCCTTCAAAAAAAGGGAGATTGCCATGACACAGGCATCCGCAAAGCGGGTCAAGTTCGCCAGCCAGATGGAGCCCGATCTTTATGAAGGCCTTAAATCTGTGGCGCAAGAGGACGGACGGCAGATTCAGGCCGTGCTGGAAGATGCGGTGCGCGCCTATATTGAGAATCGCAAACGCCCCATGGCGCGGCGACACGTGCTTGACGCCCTTGAAGTCAGCATGATTGAGCACGACGCCCTGTATAAAGAGCTTGCAAAGTGAGCCGGGATTACCTGACTGTTGCCGACATTCTGGGTATGCACGCCATCCTTGTTGAAAGGTATGGCGGCGCGTCCGGCGTTCGGGATATGGGCGGGCTGGAGTCGGCTGCATACCGGCCCCAGAGCGGCTACTATACGGATGTTGTGGAAGAAGCCTGCGCCTTGCTGGAAAGCCTGCTTATCAACCACCCCTTTGTGGACGGGAACAAGCGGACGGCCTTTGCTGCCTGTTCGGTGTTTCTGCAGATCAATGGGCATAAAATCCGGGCAGACTCGGACAGGTTGTATGCGTTTGTCATCCGCTGGCTGGAACTGCCGCCTGCGGGGCGCTTCCCCACTATGCTGAATGACTTGCGAACTATTACGGAATGAGACCATGAAAAATGATGAACCACTGGCCCGGCTCCATGTCGGGCTTTTTTATTGTGAGGTGCCATGATTCGCTCGAAAGACATTCTTAGCTGCCTGCCTCTGCTGGCGTCCGTGCTGGGAGAGCAGTACGGGGTGCAGGTGCACATTGGCGGAAAGACCGCCTGCACCAATGGCAGGGTCATTTATCTGCCATCGTTGCCCGTGGATTGTGAACCGGAATTATTGGCTCTGGCTCGCGGGTTTGTGGATCATGAGGCTGCACATATCCGGCATAACGACACAAAAAGCGGGGAAAAACCCCGCTTTTTTACATGGCTGCTTATGCCAACTTTCGCGCGAATCAGTGCCAACTTTCGCGCCCGCTTATTTATCTGTTGTCTAACAGACGGGGGAGAGGTGGGGGAGAGGGTTTTGCCCAAACGAAAAAAGGACTCAGGTATTTCTACCTAAGTCCTTGATTTCTTTGTGGTGCCGAGGGACAGAATTGAACTGCCGACACGGGGATTTTCAGTCCCCTGCTCTACCAACTGAGCTACCTCGGCTCTCATTTGATGCGGTTTGTGTTCCACATCGCTGGAGAAGTCTTGTACCCATTTGCCGCGACATTGGCAAGCTTTTTTTACAAATTTTATGCAATAACTTGAAAAGCCTCCCTGTTCCGGCCATACTGCCCATGCTGCCATCGGAAAACGGGCAGGCGGCATTTTAGTGCTGTAGATAAAAACGGGCAGCCAGGCGTGTCCGCCTGCTGTTGTTCTGCCGCCGGTCTGCTGCCGGCCTGTCCTTGTTTGACCGTCGGCGTGTCGCGGGTCCGGCCCCGGCAGGGCAAGGGCTTTTTTCCATCCCTGCGGGGATACGTGGTTTTCGGCTGGCTCCATCAATGTGCGGCGCGTTTGCCCGGCCGCAGATTCTGCAAAAAATGCCTCTAATAAGGGTATGTTAGTGAAAACAGGCAATCCTTTTCCCCAGATCAGGCGTGATTTCACCGCAATGGGCGTTTCCGGCCTGGGCAGAATAATTGTGCAGGCCCTGCTTGTGGGCAGCGCCACCGGGGCTGTGGTCGGCCTGTTCCGGCATCTGAACGATACCATCACGCTCTGGCTGGTGGGGGCGGTGGGCCGACATGGCCTTGCCGACCACCTCATGGCCCTGGCCGTTTTTGGCGGGCTTTTGCTTTTGGCTGTCATTTCGGTGCTGCTTTTGCGCGCGGAGCCGCTCATCAGCGGCAGCGGCATTCCGCAAGTGGAATTGATGGTCAAGGGCAAGCTGCGCATGAACTGGCTGCGCGTGCTGCTGTGCA
>NZ_JBAIYR010000068.1:0-8391 GCF_036763145.1 Desulfovibrio sp. 1188_IL3213
CATCCGGCGGAGCCACGCGCCGTCAGGCTCACCTGATGCGGGATTTCGGGGCCACGGTGCTGTGCGCCACCCCCTCTTACGCCCTGCATCTCTGGGAAGCCGCCCACGAGTCCGGAGTGGATTTTCGCGAACTGCCGCTGCGCACAGGCATTTTTGGCGCGGAGCCGTGGTCAGAAGCCATGCGCCGCGATATTGAGGAAAAGATGGGCATGGACGCCATGAACATCTACGGCCTTTCTGAAATTATGGGGCCCGGCGTGGCTATGGAATGTGTTGAGGCAAAACACGGCATGCACCTGTGGGAAGACCACATTCTGCCGGAGATCATCGACCCCGTGACCGGCGAGCAACTGCCTCCCGGCCAGGTGGGCGAACTGGTGCTGACCACCCTCACCAAAGAGGGCATACCCATGCTGCGCTACCGCACCCGCGACCTCACAAGCCTTGACTACACCCCCTGCCGCTGCGGGCGCACACATGTGCGCATTTCGCGCCTTCAGGGCCGCAGCGACGACATGCTCATCATACGCGGTGTCAACGTCTTTCCGCAGCAGATCGAAGGCCTGCTTATGGAAAGTGACGGCCTTACGCCCAACTATCAGATCATTGTGGGTACATCCAACAATCTGGATACTCTTGAGGTGCGCGTGGAAGTCAGCGACACCCTGTTTGCCGACGAGATCCGCAAACTGCAAATGCTTGAAAACCGCCTGCAAAAAAGCATCAAGGAATTCTTGGGAGTCTCGGCCAAGGTGCGCCTGATGGAGCCGCGCTCCATCCAGCGCTCTGAAGGCAAGGCCCAACGCATCGTGGATCAGCGCGAAAAATCGTAGCGCACGCCGCATACACTTTGGGACAGAACCGAACTTCAGGCGGGCCACTACGGCCCGCCTGATTTTTGGCTGCCCTCCCCGGACCGCGGGGCAATTTCATGCCGGTTTTGCACATCAAATAGAGCATTTAACACTTGAAATGCTTGCTTACGGCAGGCAAAAGCCTGCCTGCTCGCATTTCGCGGCAAGGATTTTCAGGAAAATCCTTGCAGAGCAGTTGACTCGTTTCATTCGTAAACTGCTCTAGAGCATTTAACACTTGAAATGCTTGCTTACGGCAGGCAAAAGCCTGCCTGCTCGCATTTCGCGGCAAGGATTTTCAGGAAAATCCTTGCAGAGCAGTTGACTCGTTTCATTCGCAAACTGCTCTAGCAGAAAAAAATAAAACTTTTCGAAATTTATGGAACAAAGCTTGACACTCAGGCCTAATCCACGTAAAAGCATACCTCGCTGAGCGGGAGTAACTCAGTGGTAGAGTGCAACCTTGCCAAGGTTGAAGTCGCGGGTTCAAATCCCGTCTCCCGCTCCACTTTTTTGCTGGCGGCATAGCCAAGTGGTAAGGCAGAGGTCTGCAAAACCTCCATCTCCAGTTCAAATCTGGATGCCGCCTCCAAAAAATTTTCACGCTTCGCCGTTTCGCAGACCACGCGGGAGTAACTCAGTGGTAGAGTGCAACCTTGCCAAGGTTGAAGTCGCGGGTTCAAATCCCGTCTCCCGCTCCACTTTTGCGGGAATAACTCAACGGTAGAGTGTCAGCTTCCCAAGCTGAAGGTTGCGGGTTCAAATCCCGTTTCCCGCTCCAGAGAAAGAACACGCCCTTACGGCTATGCCGCAAGGGCTTTTTTTGTTGCCTGCTTAAAAGCCCTGTGCCCCATGCTGAATAATTCTGGCAGCAGAATGCTCCAGACAACAAGGATGCCGGTCAACCTGGGTTGACCGGCATCCGGCATTCGGCACACTTGCCGCATGTCATGCAAAATTACTTTTTGGCAGCCTTGGCGGCCTCGGCGGCTTCACGCGCGGCGGGGCTCATGTGGCAAGGACGGCAGCCCTTGAACTGCGGGAACTTGCCCGGATTCTCAGCAGCAAGCTTTTTGTGGCAGCCAAGGCACGAACGGTCGCCATTCTTGGAGTGGAATGCCATAAACATGCTCATGGGATCGCGTTCACGCGCGCCGGGCGTGGCGTGACACTCGGTACAGGCCACATAGCGGCCATCGCTGCCTTCTTCGTGGTGGCAATGGAAGCAGGAAATACCCTTGTGCGCGGTGTGGGGAAACATGACGTTCATGCGTTTGGAGCCGGAAGCTTCAATTTCAATAGGTTCTTTGATAACTTGCGACATCTCCTTGACGCTGCGGGCCTGTGCGCCGCCGGCCCACAGAAACATCAGGGCAAAAAGAGTGAAGACCAGGGTTTTCATGAACAAGCTCCTCCTGAGGTAGTAAATCTTCGGAAACCCTGAGTAATGATCATTTTTGTCCTCTGCCCGCATCAGTCCTCCTGCAGAAACCTCATGCATGTGTGATGCACTTGACTCCGCCCGGACTTCGTCAGCTCTGGCAAAGAGCAAAAATCCTCACTACTCCGATGGTTACCTTGGTGTCTCTGCGCATGCCGAACCGTCCGGCCAGCCTGGCCGCTGACGCTTCCGTCAGCCCGGCGGCTTGCGGGCGCGCTCCTGCCCGTCGGCCCGGTCCGTCATGCTTCCGACCTTTCACACACAACTCTTCGCGCTTACGGCTGTTCATGGCGCGTGCAAACCCATGCCGCCATAGCCGCCTACCTGTTTCCGGCTTAGAGCATTTTACCTTTGAAAAAGTGTAAATGCTCTAAAAAGTATTCCAGAACGAAATCTTGAGCGGGCGCAACTTTTTGCGGGCCGCCACCATGTCCAGATGCATCATGCCCAGAGCCAGCGCATCCATATCCGGGATCCCGTCGCGTTCACGCAGGTCCACCGTGGGGCAGTAGGCTTTGCACTTGGTACACCAGTCCAGCCGCTCACCGTGCGCCGCCGGGCCGCTTTCGCGCAACATTTCAATGACGCCGCTGCCCTTTTCGCCGCACGAGGGGCAGGTTCCGCGCATAAATTTCCAGTCAGTGCCGCACAGGCCGCAGTGCAGGTGCTTCTTGCCGCCGCCACCGACCAGATAGGCATTTTTTTCGTCAACAAGGGGTTTGTCCAACCAGGCAATGGTGGCAAAGCTGCCACAGACAGGGCAGTAGCCCTGCCGCCACAGGCTGCCCGCATCCCAGGGGGCTTCCCCTTCTTCCGGCAGGCTCCCTGCCGCAATGGCACGCAAAACCGGGGCCAGCACAAATCCAAAGGCAAAGTGCAGAACCGAAGGATCAAGGTCATGCTCGGCAGCAAGACGGGTTTCTTCTTCGCTGTTGCCCGACAACAAAGCCTCGGCCAGCGCTTCGCGCGGATCCCGCAAGACTTTGGCCCCTTTGCCCTTCTTTGCCGTTGCGGTCGCCGGAGCCAGCAAAAAAGCCTCAAGGGCGGGCATATGAGGGGTCATGGTTTCAAGCCCCGCCAAAAGAGGCAGCAATGTTTCTGCGCTTTGGCGCAACGGCGCGGCGGCTCCTGTCAGCGGCACGCCAGCCAGCAGGGAAAGCCCCTGTTCCAGTGCGCCGGGCTGTGCTTCAGGCAGGCTCAACCCCGCAGCGCGTATGCTGTCGGCCAGATCATCAACCAGTTGGGCCTGGGCGGCCAGCAAGGGTCCAAACGCCCGCAGCACGGGTTCCAGCACGGGGCGGTATTCCACTACCTCCGCCAGGGTTTTTGCCACGCTTTGGCAGGATGAGGCCATTGATGCTCCAAAACCCGGAGGCCGGAACCTCCGTCCGAAAGGTGACAGCGGCGCGCGGGCTGTTTCCCGCGCGCCGCACTTGATGCCGTATCACTGGCCCGACTGCAAAAGCGGCCCGCCTGTTTCCGGCGAAAACGCCTTTTCGCCGGGGATATGCCCAAGTGTTCCGCCCGGCCGTGCCGTGTGTTCCGGCTTCCGGCATGACGCCGGAAGCCGTTGAATACCCTGCAGGCCTGACGCCAACGCTGTGGATCAGCATAGTTTCAGTTGACAATTATGGCAATGCCAAACTGAAACCTGACTGAAGCGCTCTACATAAAGGCCGCGAACTCGTAATACTTGTCCTTGGTGTCGGCCAGCAGGTAGATAACGCTGACATCTTCCATATCGGCCAGAAAAGCCTTGGGCCAACGTTTTTTGGCGGTCTCAAGGCGTTTTTGGGCCAGGGGCAGCATTTCTTCACGCTCGCCGAAAACCATGGCCCCCGTGGGGCAGGTTTTGACGCAGATGGGCTGCATGCCCGCGCTGACACGGTCAATGCACATGTCACACTTGGTCAGGCGGCCACTTTCAGGGTCGCGCCTGGGGATATTATAAGGACAGGCCTCCTGTATGGCCTGGGCATCGTCCTCGCTGAGCTTGGACGATTTTTCCGTAGCCAGCACGGCCCCTGTTTTCTTGTCGTGTATGATGGCGCCCGGCACAGCCATGTCCGCCACGTCCACGCAGGGCGGCGTAAGGCAATGGCGGCACTGGTCGGGAAAGAAGTTCCAGACCACGTCGCCCTGGTCATTGATATATTCGTGAAAGCGAACAATCTTGAGGTTGTTGGGATTCAGATCCGGCGGATTCTGATGCGTGCCGAGCTGTTTGGTGTGGTTGGCAGGCAGATCATGCCATTCCTTACAGGCCAACTGGCAGCCACGACATGCCGTGCACCGCGTGGTGTCAACTAAGAATGTTTTCGGCATAGTATGCTCCTTGTCAGGCGCGCCCTCACGGGAGGGCGCGCCCTTCGCGTTAGCCTATTTCGGTGAGTTTTTCAGCCTTGCGCAGGTTGACGCAGCAGGCTTTGGACTCGGGAATGGTGGTATTGGGATCGTACGCGCCCACGGTAAGCCTGTTGGTGGAGTCGCCGGTTTTCGGCGTTGTCCAGCCAAAGGCAAAGGGCATGCCCACCAGATGGACTGTCTTGCCCATAACCGTGAAGGGCCGTATGCGCACCGTCACCATAGCGATGGCCTCGCAATTGCCACGCGCGCTTTCAAGCACAACACCGTCGCCGTTCTTGATGCCCTTTTCCTTCGCCAGCTCGTGGCTCATTTCCACATAAAGCTGCGGCTCTGTTTCCAGCAGGTTGGGCACGTTGCGCGTTTCACCGCCGCCACACCAGTGCTCGGTAAGGCTGTAGGTGGTCAGCACTATGGGGTAACGCGGGTCGGCCGGAGGCGCGATCTTGTCCATGTCGGTCTTGTGATACTTATACACCGGGCTGCTGAGCTGCTTGGAGAACGGATGGCTCGCCAGGGGCGTTTCAGCAGGTTCGTAGTGTTCGGGGAACGGACCGTCAGCCGGGCCAGGCCCGTAGAACTGGGCAAGCCCGTCCTTGACCATGATGAAAGGCAGCTTGCCCTTGGGGTCAGACATGGGCGGCCACGGGCCGTCTGGCACATCGCCCACCCACTTGCTGCCGTCCCATTCGATGACAGCCCTGTCGGGGTTGAAAGGCTTGCCGTTCATGTCCACCGAGGCGCGGTTGTAAAGGATGCGCCTGTTGAGCGGCCAACACCAGGACCAATTGGGGTAAAGCCCGATCTTGGCCTGCATGGGCGTCTGGCTGGGGTCGCGCCGCCGCGATTTGTTACCGTCTTCTTCCGTCCAGCTTCCGGTATATATCCAGTTGAGTGAAGACGTTGTGCCGTCATCCTTGAGCACACCGAAGGTAGGCACAAGCTGACCGCGCTTATACGCTTTGTCGCCCACCTTGGAGTCGGCCCAGAAGAAGCCGTTGATGCGCCTGGCCCAGTCTTCGGGGTCGTACTTGTCCGTCCAGTTCATCTGGAGCACGGCTTCGGGCAGCACCCCGCCCTCTTCCTTGTACATGCGGCGGATGGTGTTAAACAGCGGCACAACCACATCAGCGAAGTTGCGCGCCTCGCCGGCCGGCTCCACGGCCTTGTCGAACCACTGCAGCCAGCGTCCGCTGTTGCTGATGGTTCCCGCCTTTTCAATGCGGTGAGCCGAAGGCAGCAAAAAGACCTCGGTCTTTTTGGTCTTGGGATCCACGCCGGGGCGTTGCCAGTTGTCCGTGGTTTCCGAGTTATGGATTTCAGAACAGACCAACCAGTCAAGATTGTCCAGGGCTACCCGCATCTTGTTGGTATTGGGGAAGCTGTTCATGGGGTTTACGCCCATGATGAAGCCGCCCTTGATCTTGTTGTTGTATATCCTGTCCATAGCGAACATGTACGAATAGTCCTCGCCCGGTTCCAGTTTGGGCAGCAGACTGTAGCAGAAGTCGTTTTCGGGGGTGGCGGCATCGCCGTACCAGCCCTTGAGCAGACTTGTCACATATTTCGGCCTGTTGCCCCACCAGTTGGCGCTGTTGGACACGGCCGTCACCGGGGTATTGGCCTTGTTGTATTCGGCCAGAGTCTGCCACGGGGCCTGGGGCGTACCGTGGTAGCCGGGAATGTTGTTGTACAGCAGGGCATGGTCTGTGGAGCCCTGCACGTTGGGTTCGCCGCGCAGCGCGTTGATGCCGCCCCCTGCGATACCGATGTTGCCCAGCAAAAGCTGCACAAGGCTCGAAAGGCGGATGTTCTGTACGCCAACGGTGTGCTGTGTCCAGCCCAGAGCGTAAAGAATGGTCCCCGCCTTGTCCGGCCTGCCGGTAGCGCAGAAGTTTTTGTACACCTTGAGCAGGTTGTCCTGCGAAACGCCCGTAACGTCGGAAACGTTTTTAAGCGTATAGCGGGAGTAATGGTCCTTCATGAGGTTGATGACGCAGCGCGGGTTCTTGTGCGTGGGATCCACCACAGGACCGCCGTCAGGCCCCTTGGCCAAGGCCCACTTGCTTTTGTCATACTTGCGGGTGGCAGCGTCATAGCCGCTGAACAGCCCGTCTTCAAAGGCGTAGCCGTCACCCACAACGAAGGCCGCGTTGGTGTAGTTGTTGACGTAATCCTTCTGGTACAATCCGTTTGCAAGGATGTAGTTGAGCATGCCGCCCAGGAAGGGAATGTCCGTACCCGACCGAAGGGGTACGTGGAAATCACACCTGGCGGATGTGCGCGAGAATTTGGGGTCGACGTGCATGAGCACGGCCCCGTTGTCCTTGGCCTTCATGATCCACTTGAAAGCCACGGGATGATGTTCAGCGGCATTGCTGCCGATAATAAGCACCGCATCGGCATTCTTGATGTCGATCCAGTGGTTGGTCATTGCACCGCGTCCGAACGACTCTGCCAGAGCCGCAACAGTGGGGCTGTGTCAGACCCGCGCCTGGTGGTCCATATGGACAACACCCAGGCCGCGCAAGGCTTGATGGATCACCGCGCACTCTTCGTTGGAAGCGTGCGACGTACCCATCCAGAAGATGCTTTCCAGACGGTTGACCGTCTGTCCCTTGTCATTTTTCAGGATCATATCCTTGTCGCGTGCATCCTTGACGCGGCGCGCTATTTGCTCAAGGGTCCAGTCCCAATCCTTTTCTTCCCACTTATCGCTGAAAGGAGCGCGATACATGGGCTTCATCAGGCGGTGGTCGCTGGTGTACATGGAGTACAGCGCCGCGCCCTTGGCGCACAGCGCGCCTTCGGTAATGGGAAAGTCCGGATCGCCCTCAGTGGAGACAAGCTTGCCACCCTTGACGTAAGCGATAACCTGACACTGAACGGAACAGAAGGGGCAGATGCTTTGTACTTCCTTGGCACCCTCGATCTTGAGCTTGCCGGCGTATGCCTGGGCTTCGCCCAGGTCAAAACCCAGGTGCCCCAGCGTAAGGCATAATACCCCTGCACCGACACCTTTGAGAAAACTCCGTCGAGTGCTTTTCATGAGACCTCTCCTTGTTTGTGCCTGTCACATGCGCGGGGCCGAGGCAGGCGGCCGCGCAAAAGATGCTTTGGCGACAATGTGTACGCCTTGATAATAATAAAGAGTTGCGGTCACCATATTCCAAAAAACGTGATGTCGCAAGATTGTTCGAGATTTTATATTATTGTTTCAAGTGTTTGTGATATTTTTCCCTATCATGCAAATTGTCATACCATTACAGCAAGATACTTGCACGATGATTCAGTGCAGCCCTTTTTTTGCTGAAAAACCACAAAAAACGTGTACATAATATCCACTGAAATTACTGAAGTTTTCTTTTCTTATTTTATTTGGCATAAAAATTTTTTTTACGTCCCTGCCACCAACCCGGCCCGACCGCAAAAGCGGCCAGAAAAACGGCCTGCGATTTTTTTTCACAGGCCGTTGAACTGACTACGAACTTGCGGATTTTACTCCATTATTTACCAAACCAACACTTGGGCCAGGTGCAGGTGTGGCAGGCCAGGCAGTAACCGCCCTCGCCCATGCGGGCAAGCTCGGCACGGGTAATCTCACGCCCGGCCAGAAGGCGCGGCAGCACAAGGTCAAGAAAAGTGGTCTTGAAGTACAGGGCGCAGGCAGGCACGCCAAGCACCTGCATGTCGCCGTCAGGGCCGGGTATGCGACCGACGAGGCTCATGGTT
>NZ_JBAIYR010000069.1:0-8380 GCF_036763145.1 Desulfovibrio sp. 1188_IL3213
GCTGGCGCTGTCTCCCCGTCCGGCGATACGCCGGACAACACTGCCGCGCCGGATACTCTGCCGGGCGGGCGTCCAAGCCCCTTCGGGCCACGGAACTGACGCATAGCATGAAACTTGCGCCGCCCCGGGGCGGCGCAAGCCTTTAGGTACACGGAACATCTGTTTTTTGCAGGAGGCCAGCATGGCTGACATCACGGTCACGGAACATCTGCTGCTGCATCAAAAGCGCACCCCGCAGGCCACGGGGCAATTTACCGGCTTGCTGTACGACCTTATTCTTTCCGGCAAAAGCATTTCCCGCCGTATTAACAAGGCGGGGCTGCTGGATATTCTCGGTGGCACGGGCGAAGTGAACGTGCAGGGCGAGAATGTTCAGAAAATGGACACAATCGCCAACCGCATCATGCTGTACCGTATGGAGCGTTGCGGTGCATTGTGCGCCATGAGCTCGGAAGAAGAGGCCGATCTTATCCGGATTGGGCCGGAATTTCCCCGGGGCGACTACATCTTGATTTTTGATCCGCTGGACGGTTCTTCCAATATTGATGTGAACATCAATGTGGGTACCATTTTTTCCATTTTGCGCCGCCCCGAAGGGCATTCGGGTGAAGTGACGCTGGATGAGGTTCTTCAGCCGGGCAACAGGCAGGTGGCGGCAGGCTATATTTTATACGGCCCATCCACCATGCTTGTGCTCAGCACGGGACAGGGGGTGCATGGCTTTACACTGGATCCCGGAGTGGGCGAATTTTTGCTTTCCCACCCCAACATGTCTATTCCCGAGCAAGGCTACATCTACTCGGTCAATGAAGGGAACTGGAAGAACTGGGATGCCCCGGCCCGCGAAGCCGTCAACTGGTTTCACGGCTGCGAGACTTCAGACGGAAAGCCTTATTCTTCCCGATATGTCGGCGCACTTGTTGCAGATTTTCACCGTACGCTCATCAACGGCGGCATCTATATGTATCCGTCGGATGCCAAAAAACCCAATGGCAAGCTGCGCCTTATGTGCGAAGCCGCGCCGCTGGCCTTTCTTGCGGAGCAGGCGGGCGGCAGGGCCAGCGACGGCAGGGGGCGGATTCTTGAAAGGGTCCCCGAACATTTGCATGCACGTACTCCATTGTTTATCGGTTCTGCCAAAGATGTGGAAGCCGTTGAAAGCATTTACGCCAGACATGCGGGCCTGACAGCCTGACCACTAGTTGCGCGAAACTCAGGAGCCGCATTTGGTGTGGCTCCTGTTTTCTGTTGAAAGAGAGACCATATGCTTTGCCTCGGCATTGAAAGTTCCTGCGATGAAACCGCACTGGCCCTGGTGGAAGATGGCCGTCTGCTGCATTCCGTATTGTCCACCCAAGCTGACATGCACGCACTGTTTGGCGGAGTTGTGCCCGAGTTGGCGTCTCGCGAGCATTACCGTTATATCGGCCCCCTGTTTGACGAACTGATGCGGCGTAGCGGCAAAAACAATGAAGACATTGACCTCGTGGCTGTGGCGCGTGGGCCGGGGCTGCTTGGCAGTCTGCTGGTGGGCGTGGCCTTTGCCAAGGGGCTTGCCTTGAGCCTGGGCGCGCGTTTTATCGGCGTCAATCATCTTCAGGCGCACCTGCTGGCAGCTGGTCTGGAACAGCCTTTGGAATTCCCGGCATTGGGTCTGCTGGTTTCCGGCGGGCATACGCATCTGTATCGCATGGAAGCCCCGTGGAAGTGCCTGCCCCTTGGGCGCACACTGGACGATGCGGCGGGAGAGGCATTTGACAAGGTCGGCAAAGTGCTTGGCCTGGCCTATCCGGGCGGACGCCTTATGGATGCTCTTGCAGGGGAAGGGCGGGCAGATGGCATTGTTTTTCCTCGTCCTTACCTTGACAATGACAATCTGGATTTCAGCTTCAGTGGTTTGAAAACTGCGGCCAGCACCTATATTCAGCAGCATCTTCAGGGTGTGGCGTGGCCGCGCCCTCTGGTGTCAACGGCGGATGCGCCGCAAGAGCTGAAAGATTGTTGCGCCGCCTTCAATCTGGCCGTGGTGGACACCCTTTGCGCAAAGACAGCACGAGCACTGGACAGAAACCCGCAGTTGAAATATCTGATTCTTGCTGGCGGCGTTGCCTGCAACTCGCTGCTGCGGCGACGCGTTACGGAACTTATGGAGCACAGGGGCGGCCACGCCATCATTCCCGGCCCGCACCTGTGTACAGACAACGCGGCCATGATAGCCTATGCGGGCTGGCTGCTCGGGAAAAAGGGATATTACCATCAACTGCATATGGAAACTGTCCCCCGCGGGCGTGCGCTGCCTGACGACATGAGGCGCTGCCGCGAATACGCCGAAGACCTGTCGGAAACATGAGATTGTCTTGACAGTCAGGTCTTTGGAAACTACTCTTGCTCAATACAGAGGCCTCGGAATCCATATCCCGAAGCTTCGGTTTTCCGCCTCTGCGCCCTTTCGGGCATGCAGTGCGCAACATAAACCTAAGGAGATAGTTATGGCTGAACAGGTCACTGACGCCACCTTTGAAAGTGTTGTCCTCAAGTCCGATTTGCCGGTTCTGCTTGACTTTTGGGCGCCCTGGTGCGGTCCCTGCCGCGCCGTTGGCCCCATTATTGACGAGCTTGCCACCGAATACGCAGGCAAGGTGCGCATCGTTAAGATGAACGTGGATGAAAATCCCGCCACTCCTACAAAGTTCGGCATTCGCGCCATCCCCACCCTTGTGCTTTTCAAAAACGGCGAAACTGTCGAGCAGATCACCGGCGCTGTGACCAAGGCCGCCATGAAAGATCTGCTTGATACCAAGGCGCTGGCATGAAAGCATACGATGCCGTTGTGATCGGCGGCGGCCCCGCTGGCGTTACCGCAGCCCTGTATCTGGCGCGGTCAGGTTGCAGCGTTCTTATGCCGGAGCGTCTGACCTCCGGAGGGCAGTTGCTGCAAACAGAAGCGCTGGAGAACTACCCGGGCTTTCCCAAGGGCATCAAGGGCTATGAACTTGCCGACCTCTTCGCCGCGCATCTCGAAGGCTTGCCGATAGACAGGCCCGCCACCGTGGTTGAATCCATTAGCGGTTCGGCGGGCCGGTTTACCGTGCGATCTTCAGACGGAGAATACGCGTGCAAGACCGTGCTGGTCTGCTCAGGGGCCAAGCATCGCCACCTGGGGCTTGAAGATGAAGACAGGCTGCGTGGAAAGGGTGTTTCCTACTGCGCGCTTTGCGATGGAAACTTTTATCGCAACCAGACTGTAGCCGTGGTGGGCGGCGGCAATGCCGCCATGGAAGAAAGCCTCTATCTTTCAAAAATAGTGAACAAACTTCACCTCATCCATCGACGCGACAGCTTCCGGGGTCTTAAGGTATATGAAGAAAGGCTCGAAAGCATGCCGGAAAAGGTCAACATCATGCGCAGTTCGGTCATTACGAAGCTGCACGGTGAAGACTTTTTGACCGGACTGACCGTAAAGAACCTTCTGAGCGGCCAGGAAGATCTGTTGCCTGTTGACGGGCTGTTCATTTATGTGGGCTTTGCCCCGGTAACGGACTTCCTTCCTCAGGGAATCGTGCTTGATGAGCAGGGCTTTATCGTGACAGATACCGAGATGCGTACCAGCATTCCCGGCATTTTTGCCGCCGGTGACATACGCTCAAAGCTTTGCCGCCAGGTCATCACCGCCGCCGGCGACGGCGCAACCGCCGCCCAAGCGGCATTTGTCTTTCTGGAACAGCTCAATGCATAAAAAATTGTTACGCTCCATCTTGCTTGTCATGAGCATGCTCATGGCTTCCGGCTGCGGCATCATCGATATGATATATCTGCCGCCTGCAGAAGACACTGCGCAGGAAATTTTTGAGGCCGCCAACGACGCCATGAGTGAAAAAAACTATGTGCGGGCAGTGGAGCTATACAATAAACTGCGCGATACCTATCCCTTCAGCCCTTATACCATTGATGCGGAACTTTCCTTGGGCGATGCGTATTTCCTTGATGAGGAATACGAACTGGCTACTGAAAGTTACAAAGATTTCGAATCGCTGCATCCCAGGCATGAGGCCATCCCCTACGTGCTGTATCAGACGGGCATGTCTCTGCTGAAACAGTTCCGCTCCATCGACAGGGCGACAACGGAATTGCAGGAAGCATACGATTACTTTAATCGCCTGCACCAGATGTATCCGGACTCTCCCTATGCCAAAGGCGCGGAAGAGCACATGATAACCTGCCGGAAGCTCATGGCGGAACACGAGCTTTATATTGCAGACGTGTTCTGGCATATGAAAAAATATGGTCCGGCCTGGCATCGTTACGAATTTATCGTAAAGAATTTCCAGGACGTGCCGGAAGTGGCCGAACACGCCAAGGAAAAAAGCCTTGCCGCCTACCATTACTACAAGGAAGAGCAGGCCAAGGAAACACGGCAGAAACGTCAGGGGTCCTGGCGCGAATGGTTCAAGTGGTTGTAGGAACGTAAAGACAAAAGCCCCTCCGGGGGCTTTTTTTTACTAGAGGGGTCTTCATGTCCGGTTCGATGGAAGCCAGTGCTGAAAAAAATCGCGCGGCCCTCACATCCCTATGGGCGGCTTTTGCCCTTACCGCCGTCAAGCTTGCTGTAGGGCTGCATACCAACAGCCTTGGCATTCTGTCTGAAGCTCTGCACAGCGGGCTGGATTTGCTGGCGGCTGCCATGACTCTTGCCGCTGTGCGTGTGGCGTCCAGGCCAGCAGACGCGCGGCACCCCTATGGTCACGGCAAGATAGAAAATCTTTCGGCTCTGGCCCAAACGCTGCTGCTGCTTTTAACCTGCTTCTGGGTCGTCCATGAAGGGGCGGATCGTCTCTTGGCCGGTGCGAGCCCCGTGACGCCTTCACTGTGGGGCGTTGGTGTCATGGCCCTTTCGATCATCATTGATATCAACAGGGTCCGCGTACTGCGTCGCGTGGCAAAAAAGTATAAAAGCCAAGCGCTTGAGGCAGATGCGCTGCATTTTTCCACCGATATTCTTTCTTCAGCCGTAGTTCTGGTCGGCGTTCTTGCAGTATGGCTGGCCTCTGCTCTCAATGTTCCGGGACCTATGCATGCCATACTGGTTCAGGCGGACACTGTGGCAGCCTTGATCGTCGCCGTCATCATTTTTCGAGCCAGCGTCCATATGGCCCGCCAGGCTGTGGATATTCTTATGGACTCCGGCTCCATGCGCGAACAGCAGGCAATCATAAAGGCCGTGAAACGTGTTCCCGGTATTACCAATGTGCGCGATGTACGCTTGCGTACCAGTGGCCCGACCAGCTTTGTGGACCTGACGGTGGGGGTGGAACCGGGCATACAGGTCAGCGAAGGACACAAGCTGGCCCATGCGGCAGAAGAGGCCGTGGGCTCAGTGCTGGATGACGCGGATGTGACCGTTCACGTGGAGCCTTACAGCGCCGACGATGACAAACACTGCGATCCTTTCGTGCAGGTGCAGCACACTGCCTGGAAGCACGCCCTGGCTGTGCATAACATTCACATCCTGCGGTCGGCCGGCAATTGTTTTATTGAATTGCATGTGGAACTTCCCGGAAAAATGTCTTTTATCCAAGCACATAGCCGCGTCATGGACTTTGAAGAAGACTTACACGAATCTTTGCCCGGAAGCGAGGTCGTGAGCCATCTTGAGCCGGAAGGGACAGCCTGCGCACTGGCATATGGGGCTTCGGTTTCAGTGCCGTATGCCGAGATGGTCTGGCGTGAAATAGAAACTGTGCTGGCAAAAGAACCGCTGGCTGGCAATCCGCACAGTTTTTCAACCTACGAATCGCCGGAACAGGGGATTTGCATATCTTTCCACTGCGATGTGGACGCCACCTTGAACGTTGAAGAGGCGCACACCGTGTGCATGCGCCTGGAAAAACAACTGCGGCTGAGCGCTCCGCAATTGGGACGCATCATTATTCATATGGATCCGGACACACGTCACGAGAGAGAGCAGGGGCGTGCCGCATACCCCTGACGTGACGTCCAGCCCGGTTGTTTGACACTACTGTGCGTTTTCCTCTGGAGGCACGGCCGCCCCGGCCGCCCGGGCCAGTTCGTCCCACAGGCGATCAATGCCCAGGCGACTGCTGGACGAAGTCAATACAGGGCAAATCCCAAGTATGTTTTGCCATTCTTTTTGTTTTGCCATGCGCTCACGCTGATTGCACTTGTCGGCCTTGGTCAGGATGGGAACCAAAGGCAGGCCATGCACCTGGGCAAAGGAGGCCAGGCTCAGATCAAGCTGTTGCGGGCTGAGCCGACAGTCGAGCAAAAGGGCCAGAGCCTTCAGGCTGGCGCATTCCGTCAGATAGCGTTCCAGCAGTTTTGCCCATTTTTCTCTTTCGCTATGGCTTGCACGGGCATAGCCATAGCCAGGCAGGTCTACAAGGTAAAAACGAAAAGGCTCAACCAGGTAAAAGTTGACGGATCGGGTTTTTCCCGGCGTGGAGCTGACTTTAGCCAACTTTTTTCTGCCGGCCAACGCGTTGACCAGAGAGGATTTACCCACATTTGAGCGCCCGGCCAGAGCTATCTGGGCCTCGGGGCGCGCAGTAAGCTGATCCAGCGTATAGGCGGTGCTTTCCAGGGTAAGGCTGATGGGCATAAAAACCTCATGTGATACTTGAAGGTTGAGTCTTGACAAGTGCCTGACTTTCGGCAAGTATTTACAGTTCGGAAACGTGATTTCCTTCAAAACACTTCCGCACAAGGTAGCCGCTCTTGCCCCTGTTGGCAAATGACCGGCCTGATGCCAGTTT
The DNA here is from genome assembly GCF_036763145.1 of Desulfovibrio sp. 1188_IL3213. Lineage (NCBI taxonomy): Bacteria > Pseudomonadati > Thermodesulfobacteriota > Desulfovibrionia > Desulfovibrionales > Desulfovibrionaceae > Desulfovibrio > Desulfovibrio sp. 1188_IL3213. The sequence continues at coordinate 6,771 of NZ_JBAIYR010000069.1, forward strand.
ATGCCGGTTTGCGGCGACACGTAGGAGGTAAACTATGTATTCTACCACTGATTTTCGCAGGGGTCTTAAAATCGAAGTCGAAGGCATCCCTTACGAAATTGTGGATTTTCAGCACTTCAAGCCCGGCAAGGGCGGTGCAATGGTGCGCACCAAGCTGCGCAATATTCTCACCGGGCGTATGCAGGACATTACTTTTCGTTCCGGCGAAAAGGTAGGCAAGCCCGACCTTGAAACACGCGACATGCAGTTTCTGTATCGTCAGGATGACGAACTTATTTTTATGGATCTGACCACCTACGAGCAGTTGCAAATGCCCGTCTCGACCACGGATGGCAAAGAAGGCTTCCTGAAAGACGGTCAGGAGTGCCGGGTACTGCTGTACAAGGGCAACCCGCTGGACATTGATATCCCCGTAAGCATGGTGCTGGCCGTTGTTGAAACTGAACCCGGCGCCAAAGGGGATACGGTGAGCAACGTCACCAAGCCCGCAAAACTCGAAACCGGCCTTGTCGTTCAGGTTCCTATTTTTGTTAACGAAGGTGACCGCATCAAAGTGGACACCCGCTCCAAGGAATACCTGGGCCGGGAATAATGCCCGGTCCCGGAGGGTAGCCCTACGGACGCCCATAAATTCAGCCGCGAACTTCTTGGCCTTTTTCTGCTCTTCTGGGCACTGCTGCTTTTATTAAGCCTGCTCAGCTTTGACGCCAATGACCCCAGCCTCAACCATGTGGTCAGCGGCGCTGTCGAAGTGCGTAACAAGGCTGGCCTTTTTGGCGCGTATACTGCGGGATTTCTCAACGATGTCTTCGGCGTGGCCGCCTTCCTCTGTCCGCTGGTTTTCGGCGCACTGGGGGCGGCCTACGTCTCTCCCGCCTATGGCATGCACTGGTGGCGCTGGTGCGGCTTCTTTCTGCTTACCATCTGCCTGCTGGCCGCCGGTGCGGCATGGGATTTTTCCATTGGCGACATATGGGGCGGCGGCATGGTCGGCAACGCGCTGCACAGCAATGCCAGCCGTTACCTCAGCCCCGGCGGCTCCGCGCTTGTATGGTTTTTCGTTTTCCTGGCCGGGCTTCAGCTTGCCTGGAACATCTCGTGGTTTACCCTGGCTGGTCGCCTTGTGCATTGGCTGCGCGATAAGCTTGAGGAAAAATTCGGTTCCGACGAAGCAGAGCAAAACGAAAAGACAAAAAAATCCTCCAAGAATGCCTCATCTTCAGGAAAGGCTGTCGCTCGCGGGCAAAGTCTGCCCGAAATAGTGCGGCACACGCCTGAAACAGCGGAAAGTCAGGAAGAAAAAAGTTCCGGTTTTCGGCTGTCCTGGCTTTCCTGGGACTTTTTGTCCCGCTGGCGGGATCGCCTGGGAGACATCCAGCCCACAGCGGATTCCCTGCCTGAAGTTTATGAAGAAAAAACTGCCGAAGCTGGACCGGGCAGGGCAGGCGTTGTGGATTCCACAACGCCCCTTGTTCCGGCTGATGCCGGGGACGATCCTTTTGCAGTGGCCCAGGACCTGAGCGGTCAGCCGCTGGTAGAGCAAGGTTGCGCGGCGTCAGACGCGCTCGCGTCGCCAGTGCGGAAAAACGCTGCGGCTGCCCCCCCCGAAG
>NZ_JBAIYR010000070.1:0-8189 GCF_036763145.1 Desulfovibrio sp. 1188_IL3213
GCTCACCGGGCTTATCGGCGGCCAGTACGGATTTTTCGCGCCCCATGCGGCCGTGCATCCGGCCTACTGGTGCTACTATCTCGGCGCCTTTGTTGCCGGAGGGGCCTTTCTGGCCCGGCTGCGGCAGGCGCCTCTTGTCGGCACGATTTTCGCGGCCCTGGCCCTTGTTCTGGCCCTTGTCGTTGAAACCGGGCCCACCGCCAGACTGTTCCTGGTCATGACCAGCCTGGTGGCCCTGGTGGTCTGCGTGTATTCGCAGGGCTACATCCACGGGCGGCATCAGGGACGCTACTGGTTTTTCCTGCTGCTCACCTTCGCCTCGCTGGCCGGCATAGTTTCAAGCTCCGACGCTCCGGGCCTGTATGGCTACTGGGAACTCATGACCTTCGCCTCCTATTTTCTGGTGGTGCATGAGGGACGACGCAGCGCGTTTGACGCCGGTCTCAAATATTACATCATGTGCGCGGGCGGCGCGCTTTTCATGCTGCCCGGCCTGCTTATGCTCGGTCAGGGCTTTGTACCCACCCCCGTGGTGCAGGCCGCCTTTGTGCTCTGCCTCGCGGGCTTCGGCGTCAAGGCCGGTCTTGTGCCCCTGCACTCCTGGCTGCCCGACGCCCACCCGGCCGCGCCTTCTTCGGTTTCGGCCCCCTTGTCGGGCATCATAACCAAGATGGGCATCTTCGGCATTGTGGCCGTGCTGCTCATGCGGCCCATGGTCAGCACACTGCCGGGCCTGTTCGGGCTTTCCTGGCTCGGCACTGGCCTGGTCTTTACGGGTGCGGCCACCCTCATCCTGGGCGAGGTCATGGCCCTGCGTCAGGACGACATCAAACGCATGCTGGCCTACTCCACCCTGGGGCAGATCGGTGAAATCGCGCTGGTGCTCGGCATAGGCACATGGCTTTCCACAACCGGCGCGCTGTGGCACATGTTCAACCACGCCATCATGAAAGACCTGCTCTTCCTCGGCGCGGGCGCGCTCATCCTGCGCAGCGGCAGCCGCAAGCTTGCCGACCTGCGCGGCCTCGGCCGCCAGATGCCCTTTACCGTGGCCTGCATGGGCATTGGCCTTGTAAGCATTATGGGACTGCCGCCTTTCGGCGCATTTTACAGTAAATTCCTGATGATACAGGCCGCCGCCGAAGCCGGGCAGCTCTGGCTGGCCGCCCTTATTCTCGGCGGCTCGCTGGTGGGCCTTGTGTACTACACACGCATCCTCAAGACCCTGGTCTTTGAGGAACGCCCCGACTATCTGCCCGCAGCCACCGAGGCCCCGCTGACCATGCGTCTTGGCATGGGTGTGCTGGCCGCCCTGTGCCTGCTGCTCGGCCTTGCGCCGCAGTTGCCCATGCAGCTTGTGGTTCCTGTGGCAGGTCTTGCCTTTGTGCCCAATCCTTCCGACGCGCTGGTGCTGCTGGCCGTCAACGTGAACTGGCCCATCTATGTGGTAGCGCCCATATTCGGCGCGCTTTTGCCCGCCATCTTCCACAAGAACCGCGTTATGGCAGGCAAGACCAGCGTGGCTGTGCTGCTTGCCACCGCCCTGCTGGTGATCCTGTTCGGACGCGGGCTGGACACGCTCTCCTTCTGCTTTGCCCTTATTGTCCCCCTGCTCGGGGCGGTCAACATGGCCTATGCCCTGGGCTATATGGAGCACAGCCACAGACAGTGGCGCTTCTACTGCGCCTTTACCGCCATGTGCGGCGGTCTGGTGGGCATGGCGGCCAGCCAGTATCTGCTGAGCTTCTTCCTGTTCTGGGAAATCATGAGCTCGTGGACGCTGTATCTGGCTATTGCCCACGAAGGCGACAAGGCGTCCCTGCGTGAGGCGTTCAAGTACTTTATCTTCAACGTCTTCGGCGCGGGCTTCATCTTTGTGGGCCTGTGCGTTATCGGACCCTTTACCCCCTTCAGCACCCTGCTGCTGGACGGCATGGCTCCCGTCCTGTCTTCGGGCGCGGCCTGGCTCGGCATGGCCCTGCTGGCCGCCGGTTTTGTCATGAAGGCCGCCCAACTGCCCTTCCGCATTGACTGGCAGATGCACCCGGCCCTTGCCCCGACCCCCGTGTCCGGTTACATCTCTTCGGTTCTGCTGAAGAGCGCCATACTGGGGCTTATCAAGCTGTTCATGCTGCTCGGCGGCGGCTTTGCCCTTGCCGGCATTCTGGGCGGTGCGGAACAGGGGATCATCAGCACGACTGTCATGTGGATAGGCGGCATCACCATCATCATGGCCGCTCTTCAGGCACTGCGCAGCAACGGCATCAAGCTCATATTCATCTACTCGACGGTAAGCCAGCTCGGCTACATGGTGCTTGCCGTGGCAGCAGGCGGCGCGCTCGGCTATGCGGGCGGCATGCTGCACGTCATCAACCACGTCTTCTTCAAAGACCTGCTCTTCCTTGTGTGCGGCGCGGTCATGTTTGCCAGCCACAAGGATTCGCTGGACGACCTTGGCGGCATCGGACGCAAGATGCCCTTTACCCTGGCAATGTTCGCCATTGCCGGGCTTTCTGTGGTGGGCGTTCCCCCCACCAGCGGCTTCTCGTCCAAATGGCTTATCTACCATGCCCTCATGGAAGCCGGGCAGCCCTTCCTGGCGCTGCTTTCCCTCATCGGCAGCGTGCTGACCATGGCCTATATCGCCAAGTTCCTGCACGCGGCCTTTCTGGGCCAGCCCGCCCGCGACCTTGACCAGATCAGGGAAGTGCCGCGCATCATGCGTGTACCCATGGGCATTCTGGCCGCGGGTTGTCTGCTTACGGGCATCTTCCCCGGACTTGCGCTCGGCCCCATCAACTCTGTGCTGTTTGAATACGGCTTCATGCCTCTGAACGTGGGCCTTTCCGGCGTGCTTTCAGGCGCGGGAGCCTGGAACGCCACGGGCATGTTCGTGATGATGGCCCTGGCTTTCGCGGGCGGTTGCTGGTTTGTGAAGCGCTTTACCCGCCTGCGCGAAATTGACGTGCACACCTGCGGCCTGCCGCCCGAAACGGCCACCAGCCGCATGACGCCTTCCAGCATTTACGGCGGCCTCACGCGCCTTCTCGGCAGTGAGCGCGCGTCCAAGGAGAACCGCTCATGAGCGATACCCTGCTTGCCATCCTGCATATGTGCGTCTTCCCCGGCGGGGCCTTTGCCCTCATGGTAGCCATGTTCTTCAAGGGACTGGACCGCCGGGTGGAAGCCCGCCTGCAACGCCGCGTGGGACCTCCCCTGGTGCAGCCCTGGCTGGACATTGCCAAGCTGCTGACCAAGGAAACCATGATCCCGCGCACCGCCTGCCGCCCGGCATTTTTGCTGGCCCCGGTTTTCGGCTTTACCGGCATGGCCGTGTGTGCCGCCTTCATACCCATTTCGGGTGTGTATAACGGCCTGTTCAACATGGGCGACCTGCTGGTGATCTTTTACCTGCTGCCCATCCCGGCCATGGCCATCATGCTTGGCGGCTCGGCCTCCAGCTCGCCCTTCGGCGCAGTAGGTTTTTCACGTGAAATGACCCTTATGTTCGCGTATGAAACGCCCCTGCTCATGATTTTGCTGGCAGTAGCCATGCTGACAGGCAAAACCCTCGCGGGCGGCGCCTGGGGCGCGGAATTCTCGCTTTACAAAATCGTGGCCCTGCAGCAGCAGACCGGATCTTTCGGCTTCAATCCGTCCATGATCCCGGCATTTCTGGCCTATCTGATCTTTCTGCCCGGCACTATGGGGGTCGTGCCTTTTGACATCCCCGAGGCCGAAACAGAAATCATCGAAGGCCCGCTGCTGGAGTACGGCGGCCCGCTGCTGGCGCTTTTTCAGATCACGTCGGCGCTCAAGACCTTCGTTGTTCTGGGGCTGGGGGTTGCGCTTTTCTTTCCCGGCACCATATCTGGATGGTGGCCCATCAATCTCTTGTGGTTCCTGTTCAAGTGTTTCGCGCTCATGCTGGTTTCGCTCACCCTGGTCAAGTCGGCCACCGGGCGTTTCCGCATTGACCAGGCGTTTCGCTTTTATGTGACTGTGCCCACAGCCCTTGCGCTGTGCAGCCTGATACTGGTCTGGGTGATGTAAGGAGGCCGCCGTGTCGCTTGACAATATGCTTAAAAAACTTTCCGTGCGTTCGCCGTGGCTGTTCCGCATCAACGCCGGTTCCTGCAATGGATGTGACGTGGAGCTGGCTACCACGGCCTGTATTCCGCGTTATGACGTGGAGCGTCTCGGTTGCCGTTACTGCGGCAGCCCGCGTCACGCCGATATTGTGCTTATTACCGGCCCCCTTACCACAAGGGTGCGCGACCGCGTACTGCGGGTGTGGGATGAAATTCCCGAACCCAAGGTTACGGTGGCCGTGGGCATATGCCCCATATCCGGCGGGGTCTTTCGCGAAGGCTATTCCATTGAAGGCCCCATTGACCGCTACCTGCCCGTGGATGTGAACGTACCCGGCTGTCCCCCGCGCCCCCAGGCCATACTTGAAGGCGTGGTGCTGGCCCGGTCCATCTGGCTGAAAAAACTGGGCGTGGAGGAATAACATGGCGGGCTTTCTTAAAGTTTTATTCCGCAACCTGCTTGAAGGCCCCAGCACCGACCCTTTTCCCCTGGGCGAAACCTTCACCCCCGAGCGCCTGCGCGGCAGGGCCGTGGTTGACCCCGACCTGTGCATGGGCTGCGGCATCTGCCGCCACTCCTGCGCCGCGGGGGCCATCCATATCGGCCAGTTGCCCGACAGCTCGGGCTTTACCATAACCATCTGGCAAAACTCGTGCTGCCTCTGCGCCTCGTGCCGCCACTACTGCCCCACCGGGGCCATGAGCATCAGCACTGACTGGCACTCGGCACACACTCAGACCGAGAAATATAAAAAACTTGAGCAGCATACCATCAAGTATGAACCGTGCGCCCAGTGCGGCGAGCTTATGCGGCCCATACCCAAGGCCCTGGCTGAAAAGCTCTATGCCTGGAACGAAGAGATAGACCCCGAGCTGACCCGCAGGCTCTGCCCCAAATGCCGTCAGATTGAAGACGCCAAGCGCAATGCCTGCCTGCTGCCGGAGCCGGGTGAAGCCCCGGTGGAAAAGGCCGTAACCTCGGCGGCTCCCACAAAAGATTAGCGGTCTGCACCGCGGAGAACATATGCAAGAGACCATCAACGGCAACGCCAGAGTCATTGAGGACCTTTCCCTCCTCTGCACCGAGGCCGACGCCATCCACCACAGTACCGACAGTTTCGGCAACGCCTACCACTGGTTTCGCCTGGGTACGCCGCGCATGCTCACCCGTGGCGCGGAGATATTGCGCCAGGCCGAAGCCCGCCTTGCCATGGTGACGGCCTATAACCGCCGCCAGCTCAGCGAGCCCATGCAGGAAGTGTGTTACCACTTTGAACTGGACGGTGTTATTTACAATATGACCGTTACCCTCAACGGCGAGTGGCCCACCGTACCCTCCATCACGCCGCTGTTCGCCAACGCGGACTGGCACGAACGGGAAATGATGGAACTTTACGGCATCCAGGTCACGGGGCAGCCCAATCCCCGCCGCCTCTTCCTTGATGAAGAGCTGGACGCGGGCATTCTCAACGAAGCCGTGCCGCTTTCCATCATGATGAACGGCGCCTGCACCACCGACCTGTGGGAACGCATCCTCAAGGATAAGGAGAACCCGTCATGACCAGCACCTTCACCATGCCTCTCGGGCCGGTACACGTGGCCCTTGAGGAACCGGTATACTTCCACCTGACGGTGGATGGTGAAACCGTGCGCCACGTTGAGCTGACCTCCGGCCATGTGCATCGCGGCATGGAGGCCATGGCTACCCAGCGCAACCTGGTCAAAAACGTCACGCTGACCGAGCGCGTGTGCTCCCTGTGCTCCAACAGCCACTCCTTCACCTACAGCATGGCGGTGGAAAACGTGCTGGGCATCACCATTCCCGACCGCGCGCGCTATCTGCGCGTGGTGGCGGAAGAAATCAAGCGCATAGCCTCGCACCTTTTCAATACGGCCATTCAGGCGCACATCATCGGCTTCAAGTCGCTGTTCATGCACGTCATGGAAGTGCGTGAAATGATGCAGGACCTGAAAGAAACGGTTTATGGCAACCGCATGAACCTGGCTGCCAACTGCATCGGCGGCGTAAAATACAATGTGGATGCGGAACTGCTGGACTACATGCGCAAGATGCTGGACAAGGTTGAGCCGCAGGTGGACGAAATCCGCGACATTTACGACTCCAACAGCATGGTGCTGGCCCGTACAAAAGGGCTTGGCGTGCTGCCCAGGGAAGACGCCATCCGCCTTGGCGTGGTAGGCCCGGTGGCGCGCGGCTCCGGCCTGCATCTGGATGTGCGCAAGGATTCGCCCTACGCCGCCTATCCTGATGTGGAGTTCAAGACCATTGTGGAGCAGGGCTGCTGCATTCATGCCCGCACCATGGTGCGCATGCACGAAGTGCTTGAATCCTTCAGCATTATCCGCCAGTGCATCGCGCGCATGCCCGGGGGCGAAGTAACGGCCCCCATGCGCCAGATACGCACGGCCGAAGCCTGCGCCCGTTCCGAAGCGCCACGCGGCGAGGTTTTCTACTATATCCGTACCAACGGCACTGATATACCCTCGCGCCTCAAATGGCGTGTGCCTTCCTACATGAACTGGGAGGCTCTGGGCGTGATGATGCGTGACTGCAATGTGGCCGACGTGGCCCTGATCACCAACAGTATCGACCCCTGCGTATCCTGCACGGAACGCTAGAGCAGATTAACTTTGAGAATGTACATTCTCAAAGTTTAAGTCACGCTCGCTTCGATGCTTAACCGCGCAAGTAAATTGCGCTTGCATCTTTGCGGCGGGCGACTGCTCACGCAGCCGCCAGAGCAATTTCAAAGTGAAATTGCTCTAGAGCACTTGACGCCTGAGCGGTACGGATTTTTTAAAAATCCGCACAGAGCACGCCAGCTTTTTAACGTTGGACGGCTCCAGGCAGCGCGCGGCGCATACCGGGTACTGCCGGGAGAGGCCGAAAGCAGCCGGAAAACGATTTTTCTCGCGGAACGCCCCAGGGCGTTCCGCCGGATAAAAGCCGGTCCGGCGCAGGCGGTAACACAGCCCGCCGAAGTGCCGTAAAAATTGAAGCGGCGGAAAAAACATGCATGAAGCGAGTCTGGTTCAGGGGCTTCTGGACATCTGCCTGAAGTCTCTGAAAGATCATAATGAGGCGCATCCTGAAAATCAGGTGGAGCGCATATGCAAGGTGGAGTGCCAGCTTGGCCTTATCGCCTGCGTGGAGGCGCAAACCCTTACCGCCTGTTTTGAGCTTTTTGCGGAAGGAACCCCGGCCGAAGGAGCGCAACTGCTTTTGCACACAGCGCCCCTGCCCTGCCGCTGTACTGATTGCAGCCATGAATTCAGCCTGACGCAACGGCATTTCGTCTGTCCCAGTTGCGGCGGCGAGAACATCCACTTCAACGGGGGCCACGGACTTACCCTGATGGCCCTGCACGTTGCATCCGAGGAAACGGACCATGACTGAACATATCCAGGTCGTACCCGACAAATGCCGCGCCTGTCGCCGCTGTGAAGTGGCCTGTATTGCCGCCCACCACGGCATGAGTTTCAAAGAAGCCATGAAGCATCGCGATGAGCTTGTATCGCGCGTGCAGGTGGTCAAGGCCGAAGGCTTTAAAACCACTGTGCGCTGCCACCAGTGTCCTCATGCGCCCTGCGTCAATGTCTGTCCCACCGGGGCGCTCCAGCAGGATGAGCAGGGACGCATCATCATGCGCGTCCAGTACTGCGTGGCCTGCAAAATGTGCATGGCGGCCTGCCCCTACGGAACCATCACGATGGAAACCATCGGCATGCCTTCGGTGGACGGCGAAGACGGCGAAACTCTCGCCCAGCGCGCCCGCCGCGAGGTAGCCGTGCGTTGCGACATGTGCCGCGCCTGGCGCGTGGAAAACGGCAAACGCATTACCGCCTGCATGGAAGCCTGCCCCGCCCACGCCCTTTCGCTGGTCCTGGCTGACGGAACCGTTGTGGAAGCGCCCAAGCCGGAAAAGAAGGCCGTACCCGCCGCAGCCGGAAGCGAAAATGCCGCCAAGGCCGAGGCCTCCAAAGCTGAAACTTCCAAAGCCGAAACGGCCCCGGCAGGCACTACGCCGTCAGCCGCTGAAGCCGCAGGTGCGGAAAGTCAGAAGCTCGCCCCCAAGA
>NZ_JBAIYR010000071.1:0-8086 GCF_036763145.1 Desulfovibrio sp. 1188_IL3213
GTCGTAGGCTTTTTGCACTTCGCTCCAGCCCGCGTTCAGGCGCTGGCGAACGGCATCAAGATGCCTGGCGGCGGCTTGGGCCGCGCGGGAATCGCGTAGCACGCGGTCCACATCCACAACTCCGACTTTGGGCGGATCATCGAAATTAAGGCATCCCGTCAGAAAAATGCAGAGCAGCCCCAGGGCTGCAAAACGTATTTGTTTTGTCATAAATGTACCTTGAAGGAAAAAGCCGTCCGCGCCCAAGGAAGGGCAGGGCGCGGACGGCCGCACAAGCCGTATGGGCGCTTGTGGTGTTTGCAAATGCAGGCGGGGCGGCGTAAGCCGCCCCGCGCCGGATGGTTGTACTTTGGTTTTACTCTGGCTTGGACAGTGTCTAGAACTCGTAACGGACAGTACCGAACACGCCGTGCGAGGTGCTGTGTTCAGATGCCTGTATGTTGTAGTTCACGCCGAGGCTCAGGTTGTCATTGCCGAAGTCAAGGCCAAGTCCGCCCGTATAGCTCATGTAGTCCATGGTATGGGTGTCCAGTTCGGCCTTGGTTCCGGTGCCGGTGAAGCGGATCTTGCTCTTGGCCTCAATGTCGCCGGTGGCGGGAATGACGCCGAGGTCAAGGCTGGGCTTCACATACCAGCCGCTGCCGGTTTCAACCTGCTTGCTGAAGGTCACGCCGATGGGGAATGTCCAGATGTTCTGGTTCATCTCGTCCCCGTGCATGACGGTGCCGTTGCTCTTCACGTCATAGGAATTGGTGTTCACATACATGTAGCGCACGCCCAGGTGGGGGATGATGTCCACATACTGGGTATTGAGCTTGTATTCGGCGCGCAGGCCGGTGCTCAGGGCGTATGCCGTGATGTCGCTCTTGAGGTCGCGCATCTGCATGGCTCCGGGCAGTTCCTGCTTCACCTTGTTATAGGTGCTGGTGTAGTTGACGTCGGCAGTGAGGCCGAAGTTTTCCACTGCCCACCCGGCGTAAGCGCCAAGGCCCCAGAAGTTGAAGCTGTTGGTGGTTTTTGCCAGATCGCCTTCGCCTTCGGCATAGCCGCCGCCGATATTGAAGGCGATGCCCGCGCGCAGGGCGTTATCAAAGGTATAGTCGCCGCCAAGGGCCACGCCGCCAAGGCCGCCGTGCCACTTGAGGTCATAGTTGTTGCCGGCTTCCATGCTCCAGGCGTTCTGGCTCTGGTACAGGGGCATGATCCACAGGGCCATGCCCTTTTTGTTCACGCCGTCGGTCTTGTCGAGCGAAACGGACTGCATGCCGTTGCCGTCGGGCTGGGCGATGCTGGTACGCTGGGTAATGGCCGCGCCAGCCGCGTTGCTGGCGGCCATGGTCATTTGCGGCACTGCACCGGCCACGGCTATGCGGGCGGCGCTTTCAATGGTTTTGGCGGCCAGGTCGGCGTTGCCGCCGATGAAGTTGTCGCTGGTGGCGCGGGACAGGAAGCGCACGCCCTTCACGTCGGAGTCCACATGGGCGGGACCCACCTGGTCGGCGGTGTAGGCATTGTCCAGCACCTTTACAAGGTCGCCGTCAAGCTTGGGGTAGACGTTGGCGGCGGAATTGAGCCCCGTGCTCAGCACGCCGGTGGCGGCATTAAACGAGCCGTTGATCATGCGGGAATCGGTGCTGAAGTTGGAACCTGTCCAGCCTGTTCCGTTATTATCGGTTGTTATATTGTCGCCAAGCACGGTGTACTGCCCGCCCACCTTGGCGCCAGTGATGCGCAGTTTTGCGTTGGCGGCAATGTTGGCTTGGCCGGCGGCATTCTTGGTGTTGAGCGCGCCGTTAGGGCCAGAGGCTGCGTCGGCAGTGACCACCAGAAGGGAATTGGGGGCAAAGGTGGCTTTGTTGAGGGCGAACTTACCAGGGAGTGCCGCATTGTCCAGTCCACCATCCACCACAATGCTAAAGCCATCACCCAGCATCTGGGGTTTTGTGATGCCAAGAGCGGCAGTGACGCCGCCGGGGATAAGCCCCGCGCCGTTGGTGACCGCATTGACCTGTTCTGCCAGCCAGCCCTTGTCGAGGGTGCCGATGGTCAGCAGAGAGTTTTGCCCCACGCCCACGTTGCCGTCGATCTCATTGCCAAGCATACCACCGACCACAACATAGCTGGGGCCGTCAGCCTCCCAGTCAGGGTCAATGAGCAGGCTGCCGCCGCCAAGGGTGAGGTTTCCCGCCACCAGACTGGTGGACTTCGTATCAGTGGCGTTACCCACGGTGATGGTTTTGCCCGAGGCTCCGGTCAGACTGCCCACATTGACCTGCGCGCCGTCAGTGAAACGGGAGTCAGCGCCCACAGTAAGGCTTTCAGCTACAAGGCTGCTGTTTTCGGCGTTTACGCCGCCAGTGGCAGTGATGTCGCCCTGAGATACCAGGCTGCCGTCGGTGACGTTGGCTGCGCCGGTAAGGGTAATATCACCCACAGCGCCAATACTGCCGTTGGTGGCGGTCAGGCTGGCGGCAGAGATGTCTCCACCAGCGCCAATACTGCCGTTGGTGGCGGTCAGGCTGGCGGCAGAGATGTCTCCACCAGCCCCAATACTGCCGTTGGTGGCGGTCAGGCTGGCGGCAGAGATGTCTCCACCAGCCCCAAGGTTGCCGTCGGTGACGCTGGCTGCGCCGGTAAGGGTAATATCACCCACAGCGCCAATGCTGCCGTTGTTGGCGGTAACGGCGTTTACACTAATTGTATCGGCATTGAGAGTAGCGCCGCTGGCAGTAATGGTGCTGCTAACACCAGTGATGTCACCCACGGTAAAGGCGCCACTGCCATTGCCCACGGCCAGAAGGCTGCCGGCACCAGTAAAGGTCACGTCGCCCACAGTGCCGCTGTTGTTGCTGCCAGCATCGCCAAGCACAAGGGTTCCGGTTACGCCCACGCTGACGTCAGCTGCATCCCCATTGCTATCGCTTACAATGTTGCCGCCATTGGCTCCGGTAAGTTGCAGGGTGGTGTTGGTAGCAACAAGGTCGCTTGTAAAAGTATTATCAAGCTCCACCCCGGCATAGGCCCCGGAGAGGGTGCCAGTGACACTCGTAACCGTGGCGTTGCGCAGGGTATCGTTGGTGGTGTTGCCAAGGCTGCTTACGTCGCCATAGGCCACGATGCCGTCTGTGGCATCAATGTCAGTAATAGTGGCACTGCCCACGTCAAACAGGCCGCTGCCGCCCATCAAGTTCCCTTTGAGGGTGCCGAGATCGGTAAGCGTCAACGTCCCAAGGTTATCGACCTTGAGCGTGCCGCCGCCTTCGACCGTGAGGCTTTTCCCGATGTTCGTCGATGCGGTGCCAGTAATGCCCAGGCTGTCACTTGTGGCGTTGAGCCGTCCGCCCAGTTTCACGGTGAGGACGCCGTTAGTGACGGTGGTTTTGAGTGCGCTGCCCGTCGCTGTTACGTCCAGCGTTCCATTGACCGTGGCATTGGCATGGCGGATATCCAGCGTTGTGCCCTCATCCATAGACATGATGCTGCCTTTCGTCACGAGCAGGGTGCCAGCGTTCGCATTGCCTACGGTCACATCCTTGGTGAACGTGGCTGTGGCGGCATCTGTACGGCCGCTGTTGTTGTCGTAGCCAACCATAAGAAAGCCGTCGTTCACGTTGACAGCCGCGTTGATGGTGGCGGTTTTGGGCCCACTATAGAGGTTCGGGTCCGCGCCGATGAGCAGGGAACTGTTATTATCAAGGTTGAGCGTGGCGTCCGCGTCGTCGCCTTTCGTCACCGTAAGTATGGAATTCTTGCCGGTGAGGCTCAACGTGGTATTTTTCACACCCACAGAGTCGGAGGCAGATTTGATGTTCAGGGTATCGCTGGTCAGTACCCCTTTGTTGAAGGTATCAATTGTTCCAGCGGTATTGATGGTCATGACTTCGGCGTACAGGTTGCCGCTATTGGTTGCGCCAAAGAATATCTCTCCGGCACTTGAAGCGCTGGCTACAAACTGATCTGCATCCAGTGTGGCCTCGTCGCCCGCGCTTACAAAGCCGCCGTTGATGGACAGACTCCCTCCGAGCACGGCCGTGGCGAAATTCTCCGAGCTGAACACAAGGTGGCTGTACCCATCGCTTGGACTGCCGTTGACAACGAAATTGCCGCCGCTTCCGGTCAGCTCACCTTTTTTAAGGTACATGTGCGTACCGTTGTTGAGCTGGATGGTGCCGCCGTTGAGCTCCAAATCACCACCTTCACCCAGAGTATAGGTCATGCCCTTGCCCAGAATAAGCTTGCCGTTTTCGGCCACGGCAACCGTGCCGCCGGTCTGGTTGAAGCTGCTGGTGGCGGAGCCGTTATACACGAGGGCTTCGGATCCTGTATTGCCGTTGGTGTCGGGTTGCAGCAGCAGCGCGCCATTGTTCACGTCCAGAGCACCACCACTCATCGTGACGCCGCCGCCCGTGGTCATTACGCCGTAGCCAGGGGTAGAACCATCGGCACTTCCCACTACGATATGGGCGCTATCGGCAATTTGGTTGTTGCTGGTGCCGCCGAACATGATGTGGGCGGCAGTATTTTGTATGTCTGGGCCAGAAGACGTTCCCAACATATTGATGGTGCCGCCGGTAATCTGCAGGCCTGTTTCGCCGCCGCCGAACAGCTGGGAATAGCTGTTCATGTTAACGATGCCGCCGCTGACCGTCAGGCCGCGGTAACCGCCTATCTGAGCGGCCTGGTACCAGTTGGTGGCACTAGTCTTGCCCGTGATGTTCACTGTGCCGCCGCTGATATCCACGCTTCTGGCATTGATGCTGGCATTGATGCCGTCATCATAAGAGCCGCCGCCAAGAGTCAGGTCGCCGCCGGTCATTTTGAAGTCAAGGTAGCCAGGGGCATCGCCATCTGTTCCGGGTACCCCATTGATAAGCCGCGCACCGTCTTTCAGCGTCAGGCTGCCGCCTTCACCAAGGGTGATGGAGGTCGCCGTGATGTTCTTGCCCTCTGGGGCTTCCGTGAAAGGTGTATTCACGACTATCGAGGTGTCAACAGTCACGTCACCCGTCCAGTAGCCCGGTTCTTGAGGATTCGGGTCCGCCACAGCCAGCCCGGCGCTGCCCAGGGTAAGGGCCGCCGCCAGGGCCAGAGAACCAAAAGCATTGAGCAGGCGGCATTTCCCCAATACCGCCTTATACCTGTTAATCAGGTTACCAACCGCGTTTTTGGACAAAATCATGTGCTTCCTCCTTAAAAATTGACCATCAGGGCCTCAAGGCCGGCCTGTCCTCTGTAAAGGCCGTAAAAGCGGCCTGTCCTCTGCATGGGACGGGGAAAGCAATCCGTGAATGGTGCCGCTGAAAATATTGCTTTCCCCGGATTAGGCGGATATGGTTGGTCTGCTAAAACGTGAACCTTAACCGCCCAACTGCATTATTAGATCAAAATCTCAGCTATTTCAACCTGAATATTGATTATGAATTAAAATTTCATCTATCTGTTCAGATTTTGAGCAATATTTTGATCTTACAGGACGGTGCGGAGTTGATTGGGCATTGGGATAGTATTACTTATGAAAACGCTTGGATCTCGCATCCGTTTCGCGCGAGGAGCATTG
The DNA here is from genome assembly GCF_036763145.1 of Desulfovibrio sp. 1188_IL3213. Taxonomy (NCBI): domain Bacteria; kingdom Pseudomonadati; phylum Thermodesulfobacteriota; class Desulfovibrionia; order Desulfovibrionales; family Desulfovibrionaceae; genus Desulfovibrio; species Desulfovibrio sp. 1188_IL3213. The sequence continues at coordinate 5,558 of NZ_JBAIYR010000071.1, forward strand.
TCGCAGGAAGTTTTTGCAGCAAAGATCGGCATCAGCAAGGGATCGCTTGGCGGATATGAGCGTGATGAAAATCTGCCAAACAGCGATATTTTGCTAAAAATTTGTCAGGAGACCGGAATTTCGGTCCAATGGCTTCTTTTGGGTACAGGAACGCCCGCTGTTCCTGAAGAAGAGGCTGTTGCGCCGGGAAAGATACCGGCTGGCAGCGCGCTGCCCCTGCCAGAAATTTTGGGGGTCGCCGCGCATGCCCCCTTGTCTCAGAGTGGAATTGCGTTCGTTCAGAACGGAAAAATGCTCCAGCAGGAATGCGCGCGTTGCCGCAGGCTCGAAGAACGCCTTGAACGCCTGGAAGATGAACGCAGGGAACTGAGTGAGGAAAACAGGCAGCTCTGGAAAGAAAACAGTCTGCTCAACGCCCGCCTGGCGCGCATGAAAGCCAGGGGTTAGGGCAATTCACTGCGGTTGCGTGGACTGCGCGGCTTGTGCGGCATCTCTTTCGCGCACGGCCGCGTTTTTCAGTGCTCTTTAGAGCAGATTAACTTTGAAATGCTTCACATTTCAAAGTTTTCATTCAGCCGAAAAATGCGATTTTCGGCTGAATCCACGCCACATTGTGGCGCGCTGCACTTTCGTGCAGCGTTAGACAGTGTCGTCACGAGCGCCTTTCCCGGTATCTCTGCGTCGAACTTCGCCTTTTATTCCGGTCGAGTACCATAAGAGTACACTCCCTGCATAAAAGGCTCGTTCTCCTTGATATACCAAGCAAATTCATCTCGTGACGACACTGTCCAGAGCATGTGCACTTTTTCAAAGTTAAAATGCTCTAGCCTGTCGGCCGCATTGACGGCGGCGGCCGTCGGTCTTATCTGTCGTGTACGGAGTTCAAGAAAAGCTGCTGCAAGCTTTATGATGACCGCCCCGGCGCGCAAGCCCGTAACAGGCCGCGCTTGTGCCTTTGTGGCGCAGGCTCGGTGGCGCGGACCAGCGCATACTGGGGTTTGAGCATCCCGCTTTTTCATGCCTGAACTGTTCGGCCGTGCTCCCATGACGCTCTGTTGCGCCGGACGGCGGTGGCGTCAGCGGGGCGTTCCGTCTGCCCCGCGTTGCGGGATGGTCATTTTTTTGCTGCCTTGCGGGTCTGCCTCATGGGCCTGCCTTGGCTGACGCGCCTTGGGCCACGCCACAACCGGAAGCCTCATCAGCGTAATTTTGCTTTGACACTGCCTCAGGACGCTGCCGGAGCAGGCCCAGTTTATCCGCGCAGTTAAGCGTTGAAGTGGGCGCGTCCTTACCTTTGGGAATATCCATTTCAAGGCTAATATGTTCCAGGCCCGCCGCGCCTCGGAGAAGTGAAATTTTTCTCTTTCTTTTTTCTGCCCAAGAGTTTTTATTTTCAGTTGGTGCTGATTTTTCGCGAACTTGTTTTGGGGAAAATGCAAAGGGCAGCGTCGAGGTCTGATAGTGATACCAAAGTTTTTGGGCTTATCCCCTATGCAAGGCTGGCAATCGCAGATATATGACTTTATTCTTGTAGAAAAGCTGACCGGCCGGGTGACCGGCCGCACATGTGCCCGGCATGTCCGGGCTGGCGCGTGGGGCGCGCGGGCTGCGCCCTCCACCATTACAGATGTTCTTAAGGAGGCCACATGGCAAGCCAGGCGTTGATCAGGGATTTTGAAGACCTCATCGGCAAGGAAAACGTGTTCAGCTCCGAAGCTGACCGGCAGAGCTACTCGTATGACTCGGCAGTGCTGACCCCCGTGGTTCCTGCTCTTGTGCTGCGCCCCACCTCTGCCGAGCAGTTGGGTGCATGTGTCAAGAAGCTGTATGACAACGGTCTGCCCATGACCGTGCGCGGCGCGGGAACCAACCTTTCCGGCGGCACCATTCCCGACAGCTCCGACTCTGTGGTTATCCTGACCACCGGGCTTAACCGCATTCTCGAGATCAATTCCGACGACCTTTACGCCGTGGTGGAGCCGGGCGTCATCACTGCCCAGTTCGCCGCCGAAGTGGCGAAGAAAAATCTGTTCTATCCTCCGGACCCGGGTTCGCAGGCTGTGTCGACCATCGGCGGCAACATTGCTGAAAACGCCGGCGGCCTGCGCGGCCTCAAGTACGGCGTTACCAAAGATTACCTCATGGGTATCGAGTTTTTTGACGCCACCGGCGAGATGGTCAAGTCCGGCTCGCGCACTGTCAAGTGCGTTACCGGGTACAATCTGGCCGGTATGATGGTGCAGTCCGAAGGCACGCTGGGCATTATCTCCCAGGCCATTCTCAAGCTTGTACCTCCGCCGAAGGCTTCCAAGGCGCTCATGGCCGTGTTTGAAAACGTGCAGGATGCCGCCGAAGCCGTGGCGGGCATTATTGCCGCTCACGTCGTGCCCTGTACGCTGGAACTTCTGGACAACAACACCATCGTGCGCGTGGACGACTTCACCAAGGCCGGTCTGCCGCGCGAGGCCGGGGCCATTCTGCTCATCGAAGTGGACGGCCACCCCGCCCAGGTCGCGGACGATGCCGAAG
>NZ_JBAIYR010000072.1:0-8055 GCF_036763145.1 Desulfovibrio sp. 1188_IL3213
CCCGGCCGGGGCATGACACCCTGCGGGCCGTGGGCCGCGTGGACAGGGGCTGTTCCTTCGCGCTCGGCCTTGGCTGCGAGGGCGGCTTCTTCATCAAAGTCCTCAGCCTCGCGCTCTATAAGTTTTAGTGCGCCTTCGGGGCAGTTAAGACATGCGCCAAGCCCGTCACAGTAAGAATCCCGTATAAGTTTGGCCTTGCCGTCCACCACGGCCAGAGCGCCTTCAGCACAGTCCAGCACGCACAGGCCGCAGCCGTTGCACTTCTCTTCATCAATTTCAATAATAAGGCGTTTTGCCATGACTATATCTCCACCGTCAGTTCGATCAGTTGGGACGGAGCGTCGATAATATGGTCAGCTCCGGCGGCGCGCAGTTCCTCCGGCCCGCGAAATCCCCAGGCCACGCCCACTGACGTTGTACCCGCATTGCGCGCGGTCTGTACATCCACATCACTGTCGCCCACGTACAGAACCCGGGCTACAGATGTATGCATTGTTTCGGCCATGTCCAGCAGTGCGTCGGGTTGTGGTTTGAGGGGAACGCCTTTTCTGCCGCCGCGCACAAGCGTGAACGGAATGGAGGGAAAATAGCGCTGTACCAGTTCCACTGTATGCTCTTCGGGCTTGTTGGAAAGCACCGCCAGCGGGCAATCCCTGGCGGCCAGAGCTTCAAGTGCCGGAATTATGCCCTCATAAGGCCGGGTGGCGTCGCACATATGGCGTCCGTAATGCCGGCGGGTTTCTTCCACCAGGTGCGACAGGGCCGGGGCCTCAAGTTCTGCTGCGGCGGGCAATGCATCGCGCACCAGTTTGTCAAAGCCGCGTCCCACAAAGCGTCTGTAGTCCGCCAGGGGATGCGTTGGGTAGCCGTGCCGGGCCAGTACGGCATTGCAGGCGTTGCCGATATCGTCAAGCGTATCAAGCAGGGTGCCGTCCAGATCAAAGAAAAAGACTCTCATCAAATCTCCCATGTATTCTTTGCAGCAGTAAAAACAGTGTAGCGGAAAAGCACTGTGAATCACAAGCCCGCATCGTGACCAAAAAACAGTGACGCAGGGCGGACGGCAGTGTTCCGCAAAATGCCGTTGCTGACGGCATATTCCTGTACGCGGCATTTGTCATATGCTGTCAAGACCTTGCGCGGTACTTCTGGACATAGGCATGGCAGCTTGCTAAGGTCATAGCACTGGGCATAATCAAGGTATGTGACGCCCGTCACGGAGGATTTATGGCTCGACATATACTGACTATCAAAAAACTGGGAGAAAAGGCGTGCTGGCTGCTTGTGCAGCAGGCCATGGGCATGCCCGAGGCCAAGACCAGAACGAATTTCATGACAGAGCGTGTGGCTGTGCTCATTTTTGCCCAGCATTCGTTGCCGGAAAGGCTCTGCGTGTCCGCAGCGGTCCGGCAGTTGGGCGGGGCGGTGGTGTATGAGGGCAACCGCAGCGTGTGGCGCTCGGAACTTTCCGAGTACCGCGAACAGCTCATGCCCATATTCAGCTATTATGTGGACTGCCTGTATACCTACGGCCTGCCTGTGGCCTCCTGGGACCCCGCCAGGATAGACCTGAGCTTCCCCCTGATCAATGCCGGCAGTCCGGATGCGCATCCGGCGCATACCCTGGCCGATATTGCCTGCATGCTGCGCAATTCGCGCAATCTCGGTAATGTTACCTGCGGCTGGCTTGGCTGTCTCAACGGCACCCTGCATTCGCTTGTGGAGGCCACGGCATGGTTCCCCTTCAGCTTGCGCGTGGCCTTGCCCTCGCACATTGACCCGGCGCCCCTCAAAAGGATCGTTGCCGAGTTGGGAACCGATGTGACCTTTGTGGATACCCCGGAAGAAGCCGTGAAAGGCGTGGACTATGTTTTTGCGGGTTGCCGCAAGGGGCTGACGGAAGAAGAGCACGGGCAGTGGAACATTTGCAGCGACTTGCTGGCCAAGGCCGCGCCCCATGTGCGGATCATGCTCAGCGCGCCGCCCGTCAATGCCATCCGTGTGGAAAATGATATTTTACGCAACAGCAAGGCGTCCATGCTTATCCAGCAGTCCGAATACCGCCTGCGGGTACACAAGCGCATGCTGCACTGGGTGTTTCTGGACAATGACGATGCCTGATCGGGTTCTGTGCCGCATCGGGACGCGGAAAGCGCACGAGGCGCAGACCGGCTCTGGCGCTTGAGTGCAATATTTTTTCGAAGAAGATTGTTTCAACAATGCAGACAGCCCGGCTAAACCGGGCTGTCTGCATTTTGAGAAGCGTATTGAGAAGTAATTTCAGCGCATATTGGCTCGGCGCTCACTGCTGTGCTCAACAGGGCAAGTAAATGGCGCTGCTGTTTTCATTCGCAAGCCGTTAAAGCATTTAACACTTGAAATGCTTGCTTACGGCAGGCAAAAGCCTGCCTGCTCGCATTTCGTGGCAAGGATTTTCAGGAAAATGCTCTAATCCGCCAAAATTTCATAGTGTTCCAGCTTATCCCACACAGCGCTCACAAGCATTGCCATGGCAGCTGCCAAGCGCGCTTTGGACTGGTCATCGGGCGGGCTTGCTTCGCCTTTGGCCCGTGCTGTTTCCGAGGCCAGACGCTGGCAGAAAAGCTCTGGACAACGGGCCTGCTGCCCCTGGGCCAGCAGGGGCATGTACCCGGCAAAGGGACCGTCCACAAAGGCTTCCAGATCTTCGTGATCTGCGCTTTCCTGGTTTTCGGCGGCCTGTGGGGCGGCTGGCTGGCCGCCTTCCTCGCCGGAAGGCACGGATGCCTGACGCAGCAGGTTGCCTGTCTGGCGCAGGTAGGCCATGAGTACGCTGTTAGGGGCGTGCTGCATAAGCCCGGCCGTGATGACGGCATGGGTGAAAGCCCGCCACTCCGCACAAAAGCGGATGGCCCCCGCGCCTTCAAGATAGGCAGGGGGCAGCAGGGCGCTGTGCGCCAGACGTACCATGCCTTCCGCATCCGTGTTGAGGGCGAAAAGAATGCAGGCCGCCTCAACGCCTTGTGCTGCGCTTAACTGCTTTTTTGACATGCCCGCTCCTTTATTTCTGACTTGCCGGTCACATAGTCGGCGTATCCTGCGGCCCGCAAGCGGCAGGCCGGGCATTGCCCGCAGCCGTAGCCCCAGGAATGGCGTTGGCCTCGCTGGCCTTCGTAACAGGTATGGCTTTCTTCGACTATCAGATCAACCAGCTTTGGGCCGCCCAGGGCTTCAGCCAGAGTCCAGGCGTCTTTTTTGCTGCGCCACATGAGGGGGGTGTGCAGGACAAAGTTTGCGTCCATGCCGGTATTCAAAGCCACCTGCATGGCTTTGATGCTGTCGTCGCGGCAGTCGGGATAGCCGGAAAAATCACTCTGGCACACGCCGAGAACCATGTGGCGAATGCCAAAACCGTAGGCCCATGCAGCGGCATGCAGGATAAAGATGAGGTTGCGGCCGGGAACAAAAGTATTGGGCAGCCCTTCGGGATCATCCTTGATGGGAGTTTCGGAGGTGAGGGCGGTATTGGCAAGCTGACGGAAAAGGTCGATATCCAGCAGGCAGTCCGCATCAAGGCGTGCGGCCCAGTGGGGATTGAGGCCGGCCAGCTTCCGGCGGAGGTTCTGTCGGCAGGCCAGTTCCACGGAGTGGCGCTGCCCGTAGTCAAAACCCAGTGTGCGGACGCGGGCGAAGCTGTCCAGCGCCCAGGCCAGGCATGTTGCGGAATCCTGCCCGCCGGAAAAGATGACCAGGGCCGTCTGTTCAGCCAGAGGACTTGAAGCGGCCCTGTCGGAGAACTGCTGGTTCATGGCGTCACCGGCCAGAAGGGGCAGACCCGCGCGGGGGCGTAGCCCGCCATAAAGGCGTCCATAAGGTTGCCGAAGTAAACGCGGTTTCGCGGGCGTATGTGCTGGGCCTCGGCGCAGTCTGCGGGAAAGAAGCGCAAAGATTCCTTGTTGCCGAGGTAGGTGTTCTTGGCAACGGGCTGTGAAAGCAAAAAGGCCCACATGCCGCGCCGCCCGGCGATGGCCTCATGCTGCAGGCTGCGCAGCCGTTCCTGAAGATGGGGGTTGAGATCCTGATGCGGATAAAAATAGGCAGCGCCGTTGCGGATCATGACCTCATTGAGGGATGTGCCGTCGGGCAGCAGCACTTCCGCCAGGATTCTGCCGTGCGGGTCGCGGTGCTTGACGCCCGCCTGCAGCAGTTGCACCTGCTGGCCCTTGACGAGCGTGCTGAGTTGATCTCTGGCTTCACGCGCGAAAAACTGGCCTTTCCGACCGCCTTTGGACAGTTCGGGCGAGTCTGTTCCAGCCAGGCGTACAACGCGTCGGTCCGTAAGTTTGAAGGTGTCGCCGTCAAAGCAGTGCGCCACAGTGGCAAGTGGTTGGGGGAGCGGTTCGGCGCGAGGGGCGTCGGCATTTTCTTTTGTGCTGTCTTCGGAGACGATTTTTGTGTTGCCGCCCAACTGGCCTGCGGCTGCATCAGCCGCATCTGCCGCCATGCCGGAAGGCGCCGCTTCCGTCGCGTGTGCGGCGGGCTGTACCGGGACGTCTTTGTTTTTCTTGCCGGAAAGCTCAAAAGCCGCAGGGCTTGAGGGGGCGGCCTTGTCCGAAGCATCGTCGGGATCATCGGCAACCGTGGCGGATGCTGCTGGCACGGCAGCCGCTGCGGGTGAAGCATCGGGAGAAGCTGGTTCACCGTTTGCCGCCAGGGCAGAAGACAGAAGCGGAAAAGGGAACGGCAGGCAGAGAAGGCCGAAGATCATAACAACGGCGCAATGCCGTCCGAGCCTGGACAATACTGACACAAACACGGCCATATCCTGTTGCGTGGGCTGCAATGTTTTGCTGTTATCGATTTTGCCGGGCGGTCGCCCTAAAAAACTGCGGGCTTTTGACGTGCCGCGCAGAGCGCTTGCCCGGGCCTGTATCACGCGCCGGCGGCCCGGCCTGTTGCCGGAGCCGCCGGACGGGAAATCAGTTTTCGTAGTAAGAACGCAGGGGCTGGCTGCGCACGGGATGACGCAGTTTGCGCAATGCCTTGGCCTCGATCTGCCGTATACGCTCGCGCGTTACGTTAAAGAGCTTGCCCACCTCTTCAAGGGTGTGATCGCTCTTTTCAGCAATGCCGAAGCGTTTGCGCAGAACCTGCTCCTCACGGGGGGTGAGGTCTGCCAGCACTGCGGCCAGCTGTTCCGACAGCTTGGTGTTGATGACTTCTTCTGCCGGGGCCACAGCTTTTTTATCTTCAATAAAGTCGCCCAGGCTCGAATCTTCTTCATCACCAATGGGGGTTTCCAGCGAAATGGGTTCTTTGGCGATTTTGAGCACCTTTTTGACTTTCTCCACCGGATATTCCATACGCTCAGCGATTTCTTCAGGCGTGGGGTCGCGCCCCAGCTCCTGCACAAGATAGCGCGATGTGCGTATGAGCTTGTTGATGGTTTCAATCATGTGCACGGGGATGCGGATGGTGCGTGCCTGATCGGCGATGGCGCGGGTGATGGCCTGCCGTATCCACCAGGTGGCATAGGTAGAGAACTTGTAGCCGCGCTGGTATTCAAACTTGTCCACAGCCTTCATAAGGCCGATATTGCCTTCCTGAATGAGATCAAGGAACTGAAGACCGCGATTGGTGTACTTTTTGGCAATGGACACCACAAGGCGCAGGTTGGAGCGGATCAGCTCCTGCTTGGCGCGCATGGCCGCCGTATTGCCGCGTTTGATGCGCCACAGCACCTCTTCGAGATCGGTGACGTTGTGGCAGCATTTTTCCTGCAGGCGGTTGAGTATCTCGATTTTGCCGATGATCATTTCCTTGAAGGAAAAGAGTTCGTCCACGCTGAGCTTGAGATCGCGGGCGGCGTCCATCGGATTGACTTCGCGCTGCTCAAGGCCGTCAAACATGGCCTGAATTTCCGCCTGGGTGCGGCCGGTCGCCAGAATATAGGCTGAAAGGTCGCGCTGGCAGTTGTGCATCTGACGCACATAGTCCTCAACCGTTTCAATAATGCGGTCAATGAGGGTTTTTTCCAGCTTGATGTCACGCAGGCGGGTGACGATTTCTTCCTTGAAGCAGATGATTTCTTTCTGCACGGCGGTAACACGACGGTCCATGCAGGTGCAGACATCAAGCTTTTTATAGATCTTGCGCTTTTTCTTGAAAGTCTGCTTGATTTCGTCCAGCAGCAGGATGACGCGCGAACGCTGGTTCATCTCGTCTTCGCTGGGATCGTCTTCTTCAATGGTTTTAACCACATCTTTGAGCTTGATGCGGTTCTGGCGCAGGTCTTCGCCCACATTGATCAGTTCTTCAACCGCCACAGGCACTTCCACCAGGGCGTACAGCACGTCCTGTTCGCCCATTTCAATCTTTTTGGCGATGACAACTTCACCGTCGCGGTCCAGCAGGGGAACGGCCCCCATTTCGCGCAGGTACATGCGCACGGGGTCCGTGCTGCGGGAAGAGTAGTCCGCCGAATCTTCGTCTTCAGACAGGTCAAGGGAACTGTCGGTTATTTCTTCGTCAGATTCGGAGGCAGTGGCGGAAATTTTTTTTCCGTCTTTTTCCGAGTCCACAATAACGATTTCCAGCTGTTCAAAGATGCCGATGATCTCTTCAAACTGCTCGGGCGTACTCATTTCAACGGGCAGCGCCTTGTTGACCTCTTCAAAGGTCAAAAAGCCCGCACCCTTGCCTTTGGCAATAAGTGATTGAATTTGCTGGATATCTTTAAGACTGCTCATGCCCTTTCTCCAAGGTTTCCTTAAGTGCGCGAAGATAGTCCATATCAGCCTCAAAGTCACCAGTGCCGGTGTTGGCCCTCAAGGCTGCGGATAAAGAAGATTTTTGCGCCGAAGCGTAATAATTGTTCAGGTAGTGGCGCAATGATTCCAGTTCCCTGTCGCCGTTGTCGCGCGGGGCGGCCTCGGGGCCGCAGCATTTGCACCAGAAATTTTTTTCCCGTTGGTCCAGATGGTGAAAGACTTCTTCCGGGCCGTGGTTTTCAATCTTGTCCCATAACTGACGCGCCACTGCCGAGTGCAGGGCCAGGTCGGCCCCAAGTTCAAGCATGTTTGCAAGCCGGTGCGGGTAACGCACGGCGAACATCATGATTTCGCGGTCGCGAATGTTTTGCAGGGCGCGGCCCGATGGAAAGCCGCTTGCGCCGGAGCGCGTCCTGTCGTTTTTTGCCCCGCGCGTCTGTACAAGCCCTTCGCGCAGGTCGGCTTCTGAAAGTTGCAGATGCCCGGCCAGCCGCGAAACATACGGGCTGACCAGTTCGGGAATCTCCACTTGGCGCAGGAAATTGCGCGCCCATTCCACAGTTTCTCTTGGGGCCAGCGCTTTGAGCACATCCACGCAAAACCGCAGCCCGTCAGGGGCCTGGGCCTGCAGTTCTTCAAACGCCTCTGGTCCCGGACCACGCAACAGGCTGTCGATGTCTTCGCCCTCGGGCATAAGCACTACCGAACAGGCCAGGCCGCGTGTGAGCAGCATTTCGCAGGAGCGCAGGGCGGCTTTGCGCCCGGCGCGGTCGCCATCAAAAAGCAGTGTCAGCTGCGAAACAAAACCCGAAAGCCTCTTGATCTGTTCCGGCGTCAGGGCTGTGCCGAGAACGCCCACAGCGTTGTCATAGCCGAACTGGTGCAGGGTAAGCACATCCATGTAACCTTCGGTCAGCAGGGCGCGGCCTTTGGTGACCATGCCCTTTCGGGCTTGCGCCAGGCCGTAGAGATGCTCGCCTTTCTTGTAGATGGGCGTATCGGCGCTGTTGATGTACTTGGCCTCGTCTTCATCGGCAATGATACGTCCGCCAAAGGCAATGATCTGGTTGGAGAGGCTCTTGATGGGAAAAATGAGCCGCCCCCGGAATCGGTCATACGCCCGCCCGTTGCCGGATTGCCCCAAAAGGCCCGCCTCGATTGCCATGCGGGCGTCAAAACCCGCCCTGCGCAACGAGTCTGCCAGTGACTGCCACTCCCTTTTGGCCCAGCCAAGGCCGAAGTGCTGCACAATATCCTGGTTGAGGCCGCGCCTTTCCATGTACGCGCGGCATTCTGCGCCATCGGG
>NZ_JBAIYR010000073.1:0-7990 GCF_036763145.1 Desulfovibrio sp. 1188_IL3213
ATACCCCAGGCGCGTCTCGGCGCGGCTGATGTCAGCCAGACTGTGGCGCACGTCGCCCGCGCGGAAATCGCGGTGTTCAACAACGGCATTGGCGGCTTCGGGCTTGTGGCGCGCCACTTCTTCGCGGATAAGGGTAAAAAGCTCGTTAAGGGTCGTGCGCTGCCCAAAGGCCACGTTGTAAACGGTATCGGCAGCCTCGCCCTGGGCAAAGCTCGCCAGCAGGTTGGCTTCCACCACGTTGTCGATATAGCAGAAGTCGCGGCTGGTTTCGCCATCGCCGTTCACATAGACGGTCTCGCCCTTGATGAGGCTGGCAAACCACTGGGGAATAACCGCCGCGTAGGCCCCGTACGGGTCCTGGCGCTGGCCGAACACGTTGAAATAGCGCAGCCCGACGCTGGAAAAGCCGTAACAGCGGGTGAAAACATCGGCGTACAGTTCGTCCACATACTTTGTAACCGCATAGGGCGACAGGGGGCGGCCGATCTTGTCTTCCACCTTGGGCAGCTCGGGCGCGTCGCCGTAGGTGGAAGAAGACGCGGCATACACGAAGCTTTTGGCCCCGGCATCGCGCGCAGCCACCAGCATATGCAGAAAACCCGTGATATTGCAGCTGTTGGACAGCAAGGGATCGTCAATAGAGCGCGGCACAGAACCGAGCGCGGCTTCGTGCAGCACATGCTGCACGCCTTCACAGGCCTTGCGGCAGGTATCCACATCGCGGATATCGCCTTCGATGAAGGTAAAGCGGCTCCAGGCTTCCGGCCCCACGATATCACGTACCATATCAAGATTTTTCTGATACCCGGTCAAGAAGTTGTCCAGCCCCACAACGGTCTGGCCCAGACCCAGAAGGCGTTCAAGCAGGTTGGAACCGATAAAACCCGCCACCCCGGTAATCAGCCAGCGGGAGGGAGAAGCCTGCATAGTGGCACACAGTTGGGAATACGCGCTCATGTTTGCGTCCTGTTTTTGCATTGATTTTTTTGCCCGCGCGCCGCGGCCGCAAGAGCCGGCAGACGCTTTCGGACGGCCATAATCCTACGCTGCCGGGGCGTGTCTGTAAAGCCGGGCAGGCCGCTGCCCCTGGGTCGCAAGGGCCGCGAACCGAAATTGGAGGGCAGCGTCCCCCTTTTCACTTATCCTGCCAGGTGCTATACCTTGGCGCATGCGTCCGCAAACCGCCACAACAGCGGAACAGCACGACGCGCAAAGGGAGACGCAGGCAAATGAAGATCATCGTTCTGGGCAACCAGGCCAGGTCCATGAGCAATTTCTGGAGCGTGCTGATCCGCCATATGCACCGTGCCGGACATGAGGTTGTCTGCTGCGCCCCGCCGGGAGACCCCGGATCGGAAGCGGCGCTGGCAGCCCAGGGGGCGCGCATGCTGCATTATCCCCTTGACCGCAAGGGGCTGAACCCCCTGCGCGACCTGCGCACCACCGGGGCCTTGCTGCGCCTGTTCAAGGACGAAAAACCAGACCTTCTCTTTACCTCCACCATCAAGCCCGTTATTTACGGCTGCATCGCCGCGCGCGTGGCGCGAGTGCCGCACGTGTACGCCACCATCACGGGTCTGGGATACGCCTTTGAGGCCGACAGCTTTTTCAAGAAATGCGTCAACAGGCTGAGCGCCCTGCTGTATCGCACAGCCCTGGCCGGAGCAGAAGGCATATTTTTTCAGAACGATGATGACATTGCCGTTTTCCGGCAGTCCGGCATTCTGGGCGCGCGCGCGCGCATACTCAAGGCGCGCGGAACAGGTGTGGACACAAGCCGTTTTGCCCCTGCCCCGCTGCCAGGGCTGGCGGCCGACGGCAGTCTTGAGGGTCCGCCGGTTTTTCTGCTGATAGCCCGTCTGCTTGAAGCCAAAGGGCTTGAGGAATACGCCCAGGCGGCCCGCATACTCAAGGCGGCGCACCCCAAAGCGCGTTTTCTGCTGCTCGGCCCGGCCGAACAGGGGCTTGGCAGCGTAAGCCTTGAAACCGTGCGGCAATGGCAGGCTGAGGGCTGCATCGAATACCTTGGCGAAACGCGCGATGTGCGCCCCTATGTGAGCGCCGCGCATGTGATGGTGCTGCCCTCCTGGCGTGAAGGCACGCCCACATCCATCATGGAAGGCATGAGCATGGGACGCGCCGCAGTGGTGACCGACGCCCCTGGCTGCCGCGAGGTTGTGCGCGAAGGGTATAACGGGTATCTTGTACCTTTGCGCGATCCGCAGGCGCTGGCTGCCGCCATGGAAAATTTCATCCGGCAGCCGGAGCTTATGGCCGACATGGGGGCCAACGGCCGCCGGATGGCCCTGGAAGAGTTTGATGCGGAAAAGGTCGCCGCGCGCATTCTTGAAGACATGCGCGTGCCTGTCCTTGCGTAACCGGCTGGAGCCGCGGGCATGTCCTGTCACGCGCGGCGGTTCAGCCGTGTGCGGCGGTGCGCAGGAAAAGCGGCGGCGGTACGGCTCAAGCATGACAAGCCATTGGCAAGGCTAATCTCCTTCAGAGGATAATTCGCAATGATAAGCAGCTATCGCATGGGTCTTTTGCAGGTGCTGGACCTGATCTGCATCCTGCTGGCCCTAGCTATTTCAGGCATGACGACCATTGCCCCGGATCTGAGCGTTTTTGACGATTACACCGGGGCATCGCTGTTCACCATTTTTTTCTACATGCTGTTTTTCTACATCCTTGATGCCTACAATGTGGGCAACGAGGACTTCAAGGAGACAACGGGCCGCGTGATCGTGGCCTGCCTGCTGGCGATCATATCCTCGGCCACTGCCTCCTATGCCTTTCAGCACTGGCGCTTTGACCGCAAGACCATCACCCTGCTTTTCGCGCTTTCTTTCTGCCTCAGCCTGCTCTGGCGCTGGCTGTACCACCTCAATGCCGACAGGCTCACCCACCCCCTGCGCATTCTGCTGGTGGGCGTGGACCGCGCGGGCAAGGTGCGGCAGTTGCTGGCCGAAGGTCTGCCCCAGGCGGAAATCATCGGTTATGTGGGCGAACGCGATCAGGGACCGGATGCCGGTCCTTGCCTTGGCCCGCCCTTTCTGGCCCTGGACATAGCCCAGGAAAAAAATGCCACCATGATACTGCTGCTGCCCGATGCGCCCATTGATGACGACATCGCCCACGAGCTTTTGCAAGCCAAACTGCGCGGGCGCATGGTGGTGGACATTCGCAGTTTTTACGAACATGTGGTGCAGCGTCTGCCGCTCTCGCAGATGACCGATGAGTGGCTGCTGCAAACCGAAGGCTTTTCGCTGAACACGCGCGGCTCGCTGCGGCGCCTCAAACGGGCGCTGGATGTGCTGATTTCGCTGCTGCTGCTCATACCGGCCACGCCCATCATGCTGCTCACGGCCCTTATCGTACGGCTGGAGTCTCCCGGCCCGATCATTTACAAACAGGACCGCGTGGGCCTTTTTGAAAAGGAATTCACGGTTTACAAATTCCGCTCCATGCGGGCAGATGCGGAAAAGGACGGCGCCGTATGGGCCAGCGCCCAGGACAGCCGTGTCACCTTTTTCGGCCGCTTTATCCGCAAGGTGCGCATCGACGAACTGCCGCAGATATGGAACATCCTTAAAGGCGACATGAGCTTCATCGGCCCGCGCCCCGAGCGCATGGCCTTTGTACAGAAGCTCAAGGAAACCATACCCTACTACAGCCTGCGGCATACGGTGAAGCCCGGCCTCACCGGCTGGGCGCAGGTGTGCTATCCCTACGGCGCTTCCGAAGAAGACGCCCGGCGCAAGCTGGAATATGATCTCTATTACATAAAGAATATGTCCATCCTGCTGGATATAAACATCATCTTCAAAACTATCGGCGTGGTGCTCTTTCCCAAGGGCGCGCGCTAGAGCAGTTAACGAATGAAATGAGTTAACTGCTCTGCAAGGATTTTCTTGAAAATCCTTGCCACGAAATGCGAGAAGGCAGGCTTTTGCCTGCCGTAAGCGAGCATTTCAAGTGTTAAATACTCCAGCCGGACAAAGGGCCGCTGCCCGGCTTCGGCCATGCAGCCTGAGCAGGCAATGCAAAGCCCCGTCACGCGGATCAGCAACTATCCGCGCGACGGGGCTTTTTAGAGCAATTTTACTTTCAAATTACTCTACAATTCCAAGAAGATATATTCTTTAAATTAACGCGCCATTACCGGCACATACAATTCAAAAGGCGCCCCGGGATTCCAGTCCGGGGGGTACAGCTCAAAGCACGGGGCCTGCTCATTATAGGCATACGCCTCCTGGCTGGCGAACCACTTTTCAAAAATGAACATGTAGGCCTCCCCGATGTTTTCCAGGTTCGGCACGCGGCAGGCCGCGTACGTGCCTGCCGGGATGACATGGTGTCCCATGTCGGCAGGAAGCTCGCGCCCGTCCGCCTCCATAGCCGCCCAATACTCGATCTCCTCGGCATTGAGCATGCAGGAAACACCGTAAAAGGGCTTGCCCGCAATATCCGCCACACGTGGTCCAAACTGCTGCCAGATGGCAGGACAATCCTCGTGGGCACGGGCTATCGAGGTGCGAACCTTCATGCCCATCAGGCGCGTCGCAGGAAAATCCGCAACTGTTATCTTAAATTCGCTCATAAAATGCTCCTTATTTGAGAATGCTTCATTTGATGCACAAAAAAAGGGACTTTTATAAAAAAGTCCCTTTCTTATGCACCATCATATTGAACGTATTACGGGGCTGCACGGGCAGACGCCCGCCACAGGGGCATCAACGTGACATGCCAGTGCGGGCAGGCGCAGAAGCAAACCCCGTAACGCATTGAGAACATGTGTTCTCAAAAGTAAAACGCTCCTGAATACGGCATGCGGCAAAAGCCTCTATTTTTTCTGCAGCTTGAGGCGCTGCACCACGGCTTCTGCGCCCAGCGAGGCGAATTCCGCCACATCCCGGCCTTCGCGGGCGCTCTGGGGCAAAAGCAGTTCCGGCAGGTTAGCCAGACTTTTGTCCGGCGACACACCGTACTCGGCCGGGAAGGCGTCGTTGAAATACATGTCCTGAAAACCGGCAAATTTCAGAGCATGGGCAGTGGCGTCAAGCACCGCATGCTCATGGTCGCCCACAAGGCCCAGAGCACGGGCATTGCGCAGGCCGGCCAGACATTCGCCCCCCTGGGTGCAGGCAATGTGGCCGTGACGGTTGGCCGTTATCATGGCGTCCATAATCTGCTGTTCGGTCACGCGCACCACCTGGAAGGCGCGTTCGCCGCCGCTTTCCATAAAGCGCTCGGCCAGCATGCGCACACGCGGGAATGACACGGGATTGCCGATCATGGCCGCCTGGGCCACACTGGGCTGCACAGTCACAGGCTGCCAGCTGCGTGAGCTTGCGGGCGCGTCGTAGTACCGCCACACCGGGTCGGCATGCTCGGACTGCACACCAAAAATGCGCGGCAGGCCCGTAATGATGCCGAGATCAAGCATCTTCAGGAAACCCGACATGATGGCGGTCACGTTGCCCGCATTGCCGATGGGCACAAAGAGGCACTGATCCGTCATGTCCCAGCCGTACCACTGGGCCACTTCGTACGCATAGGACTCCTGCCCCAGAATGCGCCAGCTGTTCTTGGAATTGAGCAGGGCCACGCGATAGTTTTCTGCCAGCAGTTCAACGACCTTCATGCAGTCGTCAAACACGCCGGGCAGTTCCAGCACTGTGGCGCCGCTGCCAAGGGGCTGCGAAAGCTGCTGGGGCGTCACCTTGCCGTGGGGCAGCAGCACCACGGATTTGAGCGGAGCACCCACATACGAGGCATACAGGGCCGCCGCCGCCGAAGTATCACCGGTGGAGGCGCAGACCGTCAGCACTTCGTCCCACTGGTTGCGGCGGCAGAGCCACTTGAGATAGCTGAAGGCACAGGCCATGCCCCTGTCCTTGAAGGAGGCGCTGGGGTTCTGCCCGTCGTTCTTGTAGGCAAAGGCCACGCCCGTCATGTCGCGCAGGGCGGCGGACGCTTCCACCACAGGGGTGATGCCCTCGCCCAGACAGACGATATCGTCTTCGTCCAGCAGGGGGGCCAACAGTTCGTAATAACGGAAAATGCCCTTGAGCGCCGTGGAACGGCTGGCGCAACGGTCGTCAAAAATCTTTCGCCATTCCTGGCCGCTACGCTCCTTGAGCTTTGCAAAATCCAGGTTTTCCAGCAGAAAAACACCGCCGCACTGCGGGCAGGCATACAGCAGGCTGTCGCCCGGATAACGCGCACCGCAATCAAGGCAGACATATTCCATGCGGCCGCGATAGGCCGGAAAATCCGCGTGGGCCATGTGACGAACTCCTTTTGGCATCGGGAACAGAAACCGTTTTTCCAGCGACGGACAGGCCGCCGACCGGAGCAGTCCACGGTCGGAATGCTCCGGAACATTTCACCTTTGGAAATCTGCCCCCCAAATGTATTCAAGGGCTGGCGGCACCCGGATAAACAACCTTGCTGATGACGCCCTGTCGGCCTGCCAGAGGATGTGTGGTGCAGGATTCCTCACCGTGGCCGTTGCAGTTTCCGGCAGGTACGCGGTGGGCGCGTCCGCCAAAAACCGCGCGCAGGCGGCGGCGCAGAAAGAGCAGGGTAAGAAGGGAAAGGCAGATAAAGGTAATGAGCTGCCAGGCGAAGCCCAGGCCCATAAGGGCGGCCAGAGCCGCTGCCCATGCGCCCACACCGAAGAAGAGCAGAACCATGGCCGGGGTCATGAGTTCGGCCACAAAAAAGGCCGCCCCCAGAATAAACCAGAGCAAAGGCGCGTTCATAATGTCTTCCGTGCGGCCAGCCGTGTGCGCCGGGGCGGTGTGCCGCTGTTTTTTCTGTCTTGCATGGCGGAGGCGCTGCCTGCGGGGCAGGCCCCCGCCATGCCGTGTAAAACCGTTGGGCCGCTACTGCTGCGGACCCTGGTCAAAGTCGACAACACGGCCCTGAAGCCAGATGTAGGCATCAATGGCCTGTCCCGCCTCAGGTTCAAAGTCGCCCAGGGTCATCTTTGACGCATAGATGACAAGGCGCATGGACGGGCGGTTTTCAAAGGGAAAGGTCACGTACAGGGCTTTGACGGGCATTTGTTCCAGCTGGTAGTCCTGCACTTCTTCAATAACGGCGCGCATCTGGTATTCGCAAAAATTGCGGCCGGGCATGATCATGTGACGATCGCTCACATCTACCTGAAGGGGCGGCACGTCCAGGCGTCCCTTGCCGGGATTGGCCTCAAGCCATGCCTCGGCGTGGGCTTCATACTGCGGCCCCTGGGTGATGGTCATGTGGTCCAGCAGGGCCTTGCGCACGGCAAAGGCCAGACCGGCCAGCAGAAAGGTGTGTGTGATCTCCGGGGTGAGGTCGTTCTTGTCGCGGCCATAAAGGGGGTCGAAAAACCACATGGGGTTCTTGCCCTCGATCATGCTTACCGCCACGTTGGCCCCAAGGCCGCTCTGCCAGGGAAAGACGCCCTCGACCGTCAGGTCGTTGGGCAGGCCGTCCAGCAGGGGAACGGCAGAAACAGGATTCAGCTTTTCGCCTTCCTCTCCTACCATCAGAACAGAAGCGCGCACGGGCTGATCCTGCGGCCAGGCCATCATAATATGGTCTTTGCCGCCGTGCTTCCACTGCCACGAAGGGCGCGTACCGCCTTCGTGCAGGACAGTGCCCACAATCTGGCCCATGATTTCCACCGGGTTGCGGCCCGTCAGCACGACCCAGGCATCGCCCAGGGCTTCGTGGTGTATGCGGGCGTGGTCCTCGGCGTGGTCTTGAGCTTCTGCCCCATCAGCGGCGTGCTGCTTCACGGAATTTTCCTTGTCAGTGGCTTCAGGCTCGCCGCTTTTGTTCTTTTTGGACATGGGAATTTCCTTTATCGCTCTTTCAGCGGCTGGCCGGACGCGCCTTGCGCCCGGCCGGGCCGTTTCAATTCAGTCTTTGGTGGTGACGGTCAGCGCCTGTCGCCACGATCATTACGGTCGCGACGGTCACGTCCGCCACGGTCGCC
>NZ_JBAIYR010000074.1:0-7967 GCF_036763145.1 Desulfovibrio sp. 1188_IL3213
CATGCTGCATCTTGTGGGCCTGCTGTCTGACGGCGGCGTGCATAGCCACATTCGCCACCTTGAGGCCCTGTGCGATATGGCGGCTGCGCAGGAGGTTCCTGTGCGCATTCACGGCCTTACAGACGGGCGCGACTGCCCGCCCCATAGCGGGGTGGATTTTGTACGCGCCCTTGAGGCCAGCATAAAGAATCAGCCGCAGACGCGTATTGCCGGTCTGGTGGGGCGTTTTTACGCTATGGACCGCGACAAGCGATGGGAGCGCGTCAAGGAAGCCTGGGATGTGATCGTGCATGGCACGGCCCCTCTGGCGGCCGATCCCGTGACAGCGGTGGAAGCTTCCTATGCCGGGGGCATTACCGATGAATTTCTGAAGCCCGTGCGCTTCTCCACAGGCGATGCCACGCCCGGTCTGGCCGATGGCGATGCGGTTTTTTTCTTTAACTTCCGGGCAGACCGGATGCGGGAATTGACCGCTGCCTTCATCACGCCCGGTTTTGAGGGCTTTGACAGGGGCAAAATGCCCGTGCTGTCGGCCCTGGCCTCCATGACCTCTTACGAGGCCAGCTTCAATCTGCCAGTGGCCTTTCCCAAAGAAGCGGTGGATCAGGGGCTTGGGCAGGTGGTGTCGCGCCAGGGCATGCGCCAGCTGCGGCTGGCTGAAACGGAAAAATACGCCCACGTGACCTATTTCTTCAATGGCGGCGTGGAAGAGCCGTTTACGGGCGAAGACCGCATCCTTGTGCCTTCTCCCCGCGACGTGGCGACCTATGACCTCAAACCTGCCATGAGCGCGCCCCTTGTGACGGACGAGTTTATCAAGGCCTGGAATTCCGGCCAGTATGATCTTGTGGTCTGCAATCTTGCCAACGGCGACATGGTCGGTCACACAGGGGTTCTAGAGGCAGCCGTTGAGGCATGCGAGGTGGTGGACAAGTGCGTGGGCCGCATGGTCGAGGCTGTTGAAGCCCGCCAGGGGCGCATGCTCGTCATTGCCGACCACGGCAACTGCGAAGTCATGCTTACGCCCGAAGGCCAGCCGCAAACGGCCCACACCACCAATCCCGTACCCTGCATCCTGCTTGAGCCGGGCGGCGAGGTCAAAAAACTGGCCGACGGCAGGCTGGCCGATGTGGCGCCCACGCTGCTGGCTTTGTGGGGCCTTGCCCCATCTTCCCTCATGACGGGGCAAAATCTGGCCCGTGGGCAGGAAACAGATTCGGACAAAAGGGAGGACGCCCGTGGCTGAACGTAAACGGCCCATAGAGCCTGTGGCCCCGGATGGCATGGAAATCCTTTTCTTTTATCAGTGTCCGGGTTGTGGCAAGCATGTGCCTCAGGCCAGCCCAACGGAGCCGCGCATGGTGCGTTGCCCGGGCTGCGGGCAGGGTTTTCCCATCATTCCTGTGGACGAGCACAGCCTGCATTATGTGCGCATCATGCTGGCGGAAGGCAAGGCTGCCGCTGATCCAGATTTTTTGTAACACGATGTTTGAAACGCTTGCGGATTTTTTCGTGAGCGGACCGGAAACATTCGGCAGTAAAAACGGCATCTGCAAGAGCAAATGCCGTTTTTTACGTCTCCTGAGCGCCCCAAAAAGAGGGCGGGGCAAGGTTTTTTGATGTCGGTTAAAATTTTTTTACGAAAATTCTTGCCACTGAAACTGAATCCGTGTAGAAAGAATTTCAACCTAAACGTAGGTTGCTGTATTTTTTTTGGGATGTTTTTTTAAAGAGAGGAAGGGCTATGAAACGTATCTGTACACTCGTGCTGGCCGCCGGCCTGCTTTTGGGCGCGGCCACCGGCGCCAGCGCCATTGACTTCAAGGCCAAGGGCCAGTGGCTCATGGGCTTCGGCGTGGGCGATGCCAACCCCATCAAGAACTATCGTGACGGCGACACCGGCAAGAGCAGCAAGTTCAACAGCAATGACCACTTTGAAGCCGCTCAGCGCCTGCGCCTGCAGTTGGATGCCGTGGCTTCCGAAGCCCTGTCCGGCACCGTGTACTTTGAAATCGGCACCACAACCTGGGGCCAGTCCAAGAGCGGCGGCGCCCTCGGCGCTGACAGTTCCAACCAGATCAGGCTGAAGCGCGCGTACCTCGACTGGATCGTGCCCGATACCGACGCCAAGGTGCGCATGGGCATCCAGGGCGTGGCCCTGCCCAACGTGGCCGGCGGCTCCGCTGTTATGGATACCGACGTTGCCGGCATCACCGTCAACTACAAGTTCAACGAAAACGTCGGCCTGACCGCCCTGTGGGCGCGTCCGCTGAACGACAACTACGTTGACGCCGACAACACCAAGAAAAATAACTATCTTGACAATATGGATCTGTTCAGCCTGATGGTCCCCCTGACCTTTGACGGCGTGAACGTGACCCCCTGGGCCATGTACGGCATGGTGGGCAAGAACGCCCTGAAAACCTGGAATAAGGACGAAAACCGTTATGATGCCATCGGCACTCGCGATGGTAACCCGAAATTTACTCTGCGTCCCTACCCTGGCATGACCGGCGTTAACAATGTCGGGCGCACCGGCAACGAGTACGGCGGTGCCTTCTGGGCTGGTCTGCCCATCGCCGTGACCATGTTTGATCCGCTGAACATCGAACTGGACATCAACTACGGCTATATGCAGGGCATGGGCCGCTTTGACGCCGAGAAGAACGGCAACACTGTGACCAAGCGTTCCAGTACCGAACGTCAGGGCTGGCTTGCCAAGGCCCTGGTGGAATACAAGCTGGATTGGGGCGTACCCGGCCTTCTCGGCTGGTATGCTTCCGGTGACGACAGCAATCCCAAGAACGGCTCCGAGCGCATGCCTTCCATTGTACCCATGGGCAACTTTACCTCTTTCATGGGTGACGGTAACATGGGTTGGATCCGTCAGGACTACAGTGTTGATTACGCCGGCACCTGGGGTATCGGCGCGCAGATCCGCGACATGAGCTTCATCGAAGACCTGTCGCACACCTTCCGCGTGGTCTACTTTGGCGGCACCAACAGCCCCACCATGGCCAAGTACATGGACAACGCGTACTCTTGGGCCACGGAATATGGCGATGGCGCACCCAGCCCGTACCTGACCACCAACGACGGCATGCTGGAATTCAACCTGGTGAACAGCTACAAGATTTACGAAAACCTCGAAATGAATCTTGAACTGGACTACGTTGCCAACTTTATGGACAACAGCACCTGGAAGAAGGCCAACGGCGGCGGCAGCTTCGACAAGCAGGATATGTGGAAGGCCCAGGTGGTCTTCGCGTACAGCTTCTAGAACAGTTAATGCCTGAAATGGTCGCCTGACGGCGAAGCACGTTTACCGTGCGTCCATTTCAGGCAGAGCATTGAAACCTTTCGGGGTTGAACTGCTCAAAGCTGCACAGCCTGCCGCAAGGCAAGCGAGATGACTTCAAAGGGGGGGCTTCGGCTCCCCCTTTTTGCATTGATAACGTAATTTGTGCCACTGACGTGGCATTTTTTTACGCAGGGGCGCGCTGCCAGAAAAATATCAGCCCCAATGCATTTCGCGGTGCAGCACAGCCGCCAGAGCAGGTTGCGCATGAAATGCGTTGAAGTTCTGCGCTGGCTGTACCTTTGACCTGCCATGCAGCGTTGAAAACGCCGCCCACCATTTTGGTGACGGGCGGCGGAGTCCGGAAGGAACGCCAAGGGAGCGGCAGGAAAGGTAAAAAGGCCGGCAAATATCAGCGTTTGCGCTGCAGGCGGTCGCGCAGCAGTATGGCCGCCAGGTTCATGCCCAGCACCAGAAGCAGCAGCACAAGCCCGGTTCCGTATTGCAGGGGGCGGGTTTTTTCTATTTCTGTGCCTGCGGTAGCCAGCACATACATATGGTAGGGCAGGGCCATAACGGAGCTGAAGATGGAATCCGGAGTCTTGGGTGTATAAAAAACAGCCGCCGTGAACATGATGGCGGCGGTTTCGCCAGCGGCGCGCGCCACACCAAGGATGGCCCCGGTAAGCATGCCGGGCAGGGCGCAGGGCAGCACCACGCGGCTGATGGTCTGCCATTTGTTGGCCCCCAGGGCCAGCGAGGCTTCGCGATAGGTATCAGGCACATTGCGCAGGGCCTCTTCGGCCGTGCCGATGATGACGGGCAGGGTGAGCACGGCGAGGGTGAGCACGCCGGAGAGGATGCTGACCCCGAAGCCGCAAAAAGTCACAAAAAATGACAGGCCGAAAAGGCCGAAAACCACGGAAGGAACCCCGGCCAGATTGTTGACGCCCAGGCGAACGTAGCGCGCAAAGGCATTTCGTTTGGCGTATTCATGCAGGTAAACGGCCGAGGCCACGCCCAGGGGAAAAGCCAGCAGCAGCGCCCCCAGCGAAAGGATGGCCGTGCCGATAATGCAGGGCAGTATGCCGCCTTCGGTCATCATGCTGCGGGGGGTCTGGCTTATGAATTCCCAACTGAGGGCGGGCAGGCCGTGATAGAGCAGAAAGCCGCACACGGTTACAAGGGCCAGCACGTTGCATGCTGCCACACCCCGCAAAAAGAGGAACATGAGGTTTTGTGCGCGACCGCGCGCCTTGCCGCTTGTTGGCGTAAAGCGTTTTTGCGGCGTGTCCGGAGTGCCGGTCTGACCGGGCCATATGGGCTGTGACATGTTTTTCCCCGATTCCCGCGGTATTGTTACAGGCTCGAAGTACCGGCCTGACGGTGTTTCTCGGCAATATGGGCTGCCAGCATGTTAAAGGCCAGTGTGAGCAAAAAGAGCACGATGCCGATGGCAAAAAGTGCGTGATAGTGTTCGCTGCGAAAGGGGGCCTCGGCCATTTCGGCGGCAATGGATGCGGGCATGGGGCGTACAGGATCAAGCAATGATGTGGGAATGATGCCTGCGCCGCCCGCCACCATAAGCACCACCATTGTTTCTCCGATGGCGCGCGACATGCCGAGCATGACCGCCGTGCCTATGCCCGAAAGCGCCGCCGGAATGACAACGCGCACCGTGGTCTGCCAGCGCGTGGCCCCGAGCGCCAGCGACGCCTCGCGCAGGTCGCGCGGAACACTGTAAAGCGCGTCTTCGGAAACCGAACAGATGGTGGGCACGCTCATGAAGGCCAGCACTACAGAGGCATTGAGCAGGTTCAGGCCTGTTGCCGCGCCCAGATAGTCCTGCAGCATGGGGGCCAGCACCACCATGCCCAGAAAACCCAGCACCACCGAGGGCAGGGCGGCCAGCAGTTCCACAAAGGGCTTGATGATGCGGCGCACGGCAGGGTGGGCAATTTCCGTAAGGTATACGGCTGTGAGCACGCCCAGCGGCACTGCCAGCAGTGAGGAAAAAAGCGTTACCGCCAGCGAGGCTATCAGCAGGGGGAAAATGCCGAACAGGCCAGGGTCTTCGGTGGGGTACCACAGGCGACCGAAAAGAAAATCCGTGACGGGATAATGCGCAAAGAGCGGCAGGCCTTCCATAAACAGAAATATGACGATACCGGCCAGGGCCAGCAGCGAACTGCCCGCCATGCCGGCGAGTATACAGCGAACCAGTTTTTCTTTCAGGTCTGTGGAACGCATGGGCCGTTCTCCTGACGCGCAGGCGCGTCCATTGCACGGTGTGGCAAGGGCAGGGCAGGCCGGTTTGCGGTGTCCGGCCTGCCCGCGCCCTGCAAGGATTTTTTGTCCGTTGTTTATTTGCTCAGGGGCACGTAGCCCACAGCGAGCACATCCTTTTGGCCCTTGTCGGGCGCTACCAGGTATTCCACAAATTCTTTCACCGCGCCCTCAGGCGCGCCGCTGGTGAAGATGTACAGTTCACGGGCGATGGGCCACTGTTTGGAAAGGGCCGTTTCGGCGCTGGGGCTTACGCCTTCAACCGTGACCGCTCTGGTGGACTTGTCCACATAACCCAGACCCACATAGCCGATGGCGTTCTTGTTTTTGCTCACCGTCTGCACCACGGCCCCGTTGGAAGCCTGCATGAGCGCCCTGGGGCTGACGCGCTCCTTGTTCATGACAAGCTCTTCCCAGGATTCAAACGTGCCGGAAGAAGTATCGCGCGAGATCGCCACAATCTGAGCGTCTTCGCCGCCAAGGTCTTTCCAGTTGGTGATTTTTCCGGTGTAAATGTCGCGCAACTGCGCAAGGGTGAGAGCGCCCACCTTATTGGCCGGGTTGACCACAGGCACAATGGCGTCAATGGCTATGGCCGTGCGCAGGGGCGTAATGCCGTTTTTGGCTGCGGCGTCCTTTTCCTTGTCTTTGATGTCGCGCGAACTCATGGCTACGTCGCACTGTTTTTCAATGAGCGCCTTGATGCCGTTGCCGGAGCCGCCGCCGGAAATGCTCAGCTCCGTGCCGGGGTGAGAGGCCATGAAAGCTTCACCGGCTTTTTGCACCACGGGCAGCACGGTGGTGGAGCCGTTGATGATGACCTGCTGGGCGGCGGAGGCCGAAGCGCTCCAGAAAAGCACGGCCAGAGCGCAGGCCGCGAGCCTGCCGCTGTAACGGGAAACGCGTTTTTTGAGATCAAAAGACATGAGTTTCTCCTGGTTTTATCAGGGGTGAAAAAATTCCACCCGCGGCATTTGTTTGCCGTGCCTTTCTTTTGGCCCGCCTCTGTTACAGAATGATGACGGAAACACGAAGACTGCGTGAAAGGACGTCAGGCCATACCGCAGCCCGCGCAGAGAGTTTTGCGGAATATCGCTGCCCGTATTGCGTGGGCATGGCGAGTATGCCGGTCTGGGGATATGGATCGGGTTGACCGATATGGGGCGGGGAAGCCCGGAAAAGGCGTCAATTGATTTGCCATGCCCGGTGAGGCATGCTTTTTCAGGTGGTTCGCCATGTCACGCAAATGTAACAAAGCTACCATCACATTGGCGCAAAGAAACGCTTTACTCGGGCTGCGTCACAGAGGTGTGCACTATGAGCCAACAGATATTGATAGTTGAAGATGAAGCCGATATCCGCGAGCTTTTGCGCTTTAATCTGGAGCGTGAGGGTTTCAGCGTTCTGGAGGCGGCCGATGGCAACGAGGCGCTCAGACTGGCCCGTCAGCATCTGCCTGCTCTTTTGTTGCTGGATGTCATGATGCCCGGCCCGGACGGATTTGAGGTCTGCCGCCTTTTGGGTGCGCAGGCCGAAACCGCCCATATCCCCGTGCTGATGCTCACGGCCAGAGGTGAAGAGATGGATCGCGTGGTGGGCCTGAGCCTTGGGGCTGATGACTATGTGGTCAAGCCTTTCAGCGTGCGTGAGCTTATGCTGCGCATACGGGCCGTATTGCGACGCGGAACGAGAAATGATGAAAGCCCGGTGCTGGAGCGTCACGGCATTCGCCTGCGGCCCGATGCCCATGCTGCGGAAGCGCAGGGCGAAGAATTACAGTTGACAGCCACGGAATTTCGCCTGCTGGAAGACCTGCTGCGCCATGCCGGGTCGGTGCGCACACGCGAGCAACTGCTCAACAAGGTGTGGGGCTATTCCTTTGAGGGATACGCCCGTACGGTGGACACGCATGTGCGCCGTCTGCGCGCCAAGCTGGGCGATGCGTCCTCCATGCTGGAGACCGTGCGCGGGGTAGGCTACAGAATCAAGGAATAGCCGTCCGGGTACGCGCCTTGCGATGCGTCCGGGCAGATACGGCGGCATGGCCGCATTGGCGGGAGATATGCTTTCATTCAGAACCAGAATTTTTGGCGGCATGCTGTTTGTGGCCCTGGTTTCCATAGCCGTGGCCGTTTTTTACGGCAAAGCCTGGTTTGAAAAAGTACAGCTTGAGTCGGCGCGCGAACGTCTGGTGCGTGAAACAGCGCTGGCCGGAGTTATTCTGGACGGTATGGGTGACCATACGGCCGGGCTGACGCGCCTTGCCGCCATTCTTGATATGCCCGAAGAGCGTCTTTCCCTGCTGGACCCGCAGGGGTACGTGCTCGGCGATACCGCGCCCGACGCGCAGCCCGTGACTCGTCTGGACAACCACGCCGACAGG
>NZ_JBAIYR010000075.1:0-7737 GCF_036763145.1 Desulfovibrio sp. 1188_IL3213
TGCCGGGTTGGCGGGGGTGCGCAAAAGGCTCAGGCTCAGTCCGGCAACCCCGGAGGCCGTGAACGCGTGCTTGCAGTAAAGCCGTCCACGGTAACACTGCCAACAGCCCACGCAGCTCATGGCAGCGCGCAGAACATATTGTCCGGGGGCGGAGGGCCCTGTTTCCCTGGCGTGAACCGGTCCCATTGAGAGATTGAGCACGGGAACGCCTACAAAGTCGGCCAGATGCATGGGACCTGTGTCCGGTGTTATGCACAGGTCAAGAGTGCGCATGAGGGCAGCCAGTTCCTTGAGTGAAAGACGGCCGCAAAGGTTGGCTCCCGGCAGTCCGGCCTTTTGGGCGACCTCCTGTCCCAGATCCTGCTCCGCCGGGCCGCCCAAAAATAGCGGCAACAGCCCTTCTGCGGCCAAACGCCGCGCCAGCCGCACCCAAAAATCCGCATCGGGCCGCTTGGCAAGTTCGCTGGCGCCAAGAACCATGCCCACACGGTTTGTTCCCGCCGAACGGGGTGATGGCCGGAATACGCCCGTAAGATCGGGCTGCGGTGAAAGATCCAGCATATACAGGTCTGCCCAGTGAAAGGCGTTATTGTGGTTGTTGTGGGTCAGCGCGGCGCGGTAGAGCTGCCAGAATCCATTGATGTGCTGTTGTCCCAGCGTGCCTTCGTCCGGCAGTGGGCCGTGTGTGACGAGTTCCGGACCAAACTTGCGCCTGGCCTTCAAGTGCGCCTGACAGGCCAGGGCCTGCGGACGGCTGCTCAGGTTCAGGGCCAGTTCATAGTGGCGCTCTCCAAGGGCGGGGCCGTGGGCAGAGGGAAAGAACACCACCTGGGGGGCCAGCGGCATGAGATCTTGAAAAAAGTGCGGCTCAGCGGCAACCCAGACTTCGTGGCCGGGCCAATGGCGCAGAAGGTGACGAAGCAGGGGCATGGTGAGGATCAGGTCTCCCATGCGGTGCATCTGGAGAACCAGAATCGGGTCCGCGTTCATGCGTCTGGTCCGGGTACTGTGATTTTTTTTGTGGCGGGGGTTCCGTAGACCTGGCGCATCTGCTCAAGCAGGCTTTGCAGCCGGTGCGCCCAGGTATGGCAGGCCAGTACGCGCCGTCTGGCCCGTTGGGCGATATCACGGCGTTCCTGCTGGTGGGCCAGATAATAGCGCGCCAGGTCCGGGGCTTCATCCGGATCGTGGTAGCAGACCATTTCTTCCGGGTCGTAGAGGTGTTCCATCTGCGGTCGCCAGTCTGTGAGCACAAATGCTCCGGCTGCGGGAACGTCAAAAACTCTCTGGTTCACGGCCCCTTTCATCTGCTTGCTGGTACAGTTGAAATTAATGTGCGAACGGCAATAAAAGCGCGGCAAATCAACATAATAGCTCAGGGCGTCCATATAGCGCGGCTGAAAGGCTTCGCGCCTGAACTCGGATCGCCAGCCAGCGTCTCCCACAATGAGAGGCCGCAGCGGCAGCAGGCGGCGTACGCAACCATTGCGGTACAGGCGTGTGGCCTGCCATGTAATGGCGGTCTCGTAGGCCAGCCGGGCTTCGTTGTCGGGCAGGGCCTGATAGTGCGCAAAAACGTCAGGGAACGCACCGCGCAGAAACTCGGCTACAGAGCGCTGGTCACTTTCCATGAAGGCTTGGGATATTTCAAGGAAAGGCAGCAGCAACGGACGGGGAAAACGACCGTGCTTGAGGCGGCCGCCCACCTTGTAGAGCATGGAATTGCCCACAAAAGAAATGTCAGCCTGCCACGAATCCGGAGCTTCTGTGCCGCGGCCGGGGTGAAAGCGGTCAGGGTCCGTGCCGAGAGGCAGATAGAAAACGTGTTTGAAGCCCGTTTGACGCAGGCTTTCGATGTTGTCCGCATCCCAGGTGAACAGGGTGGTCCAGGGGCTGACGCAACATGAATAGAGATGGATGATGAGGTGGGGATTGTCCACAAACCAGGAAGCCAGGGGCAACTGCAGCCGGGTCAGAAGGTCCATGAGGACGCCTTCCACATCCACGCCCATATGGTTGAGCGTTATGCAGCAGTCGGGCCGGAAGGAAATAACGGCCTCAAGCAGTTGCTCCACAAAGTCTGTGCAGGCAACACTTTCATCCTCGATGCGGACAAGCCTGTGCTCAATGCCGAGTTTGCAGCAGGCCCCTTCCAGTTCGCCCATAAGAAAGTATTTGCTCGTGAGCAGCAGGACGCGCGGCTGATTTTCAGTAAAGCGGGGACCGACGGCACGGCCCCAGAAATCGAAGCGGGTGCTGGCGGCAAGCTCTTTCTGCAAGACTCCGTAATAGGAGCGGTCAAGGCGCAGGTAGAAGGGAAGGGCCACAGGCAGCAGGCGCAGCCCGCTGTGGCGCATCTGCCAGCGGGTCAGTTGGCGTAGGGCTTCATCCGCTTCTGCTGTGGTTACCAGCTGAATCCTTTGGCGCTCTTCAGCAGACAAGCCTGCAATGACGCCGCTGATTTTTTGGATTTCCTGCTCCTTTTCAACCACAGCCACAGGCCCGTGACAGCGCTGCAGCAATAGGTGCAGGGCGTGCCCCATGCCGCAACCGAGAAGAACCGGCAGCGCGTTGTCCAGTTGCTCAGCACTCAGCGCAGCAATGACCGCCCGTTCTCGCTCCGGCCCGCCGGGAGCGAGCATGGCAAAGCTGCGTCCGTTGATTCTGGCCTCAATGTCGTGAAGCGCCGGCGCGGCATCATTTCCAGAGTCTGTTTGTGGAGCAAGGATGGCGTGAAAAACGGGCTGCTGTGTCTGAGTCATTGAGAAGTGCCCAGATGCGAGTGCTGCATGTGTTCGATAACAATGTCGTGTTCCACCAGACGGCACGTGATTTTTTCATACATGCGGTCAATGGTGAGAAATGCCCGGCCAATGGAAAGTTCCACGCCGGGGTAGATACGGCCCGGAACCAGAAGCCGGCAATTGTGCATGTAGCTTTCATCCATTGACAGGCGCGCCCACAGTTCGTCGCGCCGCCGGATAAGCTGTTTGCGCTGTTCGCGCAGGGCTTGCAGTTTTCGGCTTACATCATTGGTCTCCGGCGGCAGATGTCCGGCCACTGCATTAAGGTGGGTGATGGTCTGCGACTGTTGGGCAATAATATGATCGATTTTTTCGAGCTGACGTATGCTCAACGGGTCATAGCCAAGGTAGACTCTGGTGGGAATGCCCGCCTTGTTGCCCAACTGCCTGCCCACATACATACTGCCGTAGGCATTGATGATGCCGCCGTACGCCTGTTCCCGCACCACCATACTGGCTCCGGCGTAAACAGTAGAATAAAGGCAGCTTTTTTCGATAACGATATTGTCCCGGGCGCGTGCTTCCACCTTTTCAAGAAAAGGAGAAAGCAGTTTGCCTCCGGCGTCCACCAGGCTGTGTTGTCCCGCGCCGCCGCGCACGCCGCCGTCAATGAGCAGATTACGCCTGGCGCGCACCACGCCGCCTTCGACCATGCCCATAATGCGCACGTTATTGGCCTGTACAGAAAAACCCGCGCGCACCGAGCCGTGAATTGCCATGTCGCCCACAAAAAAAATGTTCCCGGTCTGAAAGCTTACGTCCTGCCGCACATTGAGCAGGCATTTGACCGTAATCTTCCCATCCAGGTAAAAAACATAGCCATTGGCAGCGGCCAGCAGATAGTTGGGGTAGTGGGGATCAATGCGGGTGTTGGGGCCGGTAGGAAAGCGGGGTTTATCCAGGATAAAACGTGGATCCGGCTCCGGTCCCGCATCCTCCAGAGGAATGATTTCGGCCAGAACCTGCCCGTTGATGGCATTCTGCACATAACCCAGGCTGTAAACGTCAGAAGAGCCGTTCTCTCCACCGGGTTTCAGGTGGAGGTAGTCAAAATCGGGATTGAAGTAATGCCGCAGATAGTATTGCACCATGCACCATCCGTAATGACCTGCGCGACCGAGCTTTCAGTCGTGGTCAGTCCGCAGTGTCAGGAATAAAACCCTTCAATTCCTCTTCGCTGTCAAAGGTGGGAAAAAACCCTTCGATTTCCACTTTTTTCAAAAGCTCAACAACGTGTGGAGCAGGCGTGAGCAGCACAAGCCTTCTGCCGTGTCCACGACTTTTGGTGCTGGCGCTGACAAGCACACCAAGGCCGGATGTATCCACCTTGTTTACATGGCTCAGGTCAAGCACAACCTGTCTGATGCCCGGCGCCAGAAGATGCGTCTCAAGCTGACGGCTGAACTGCGGCACATCAGGCAAAAGCATGTCGCCCAGATAACGCAGGACTGTAACGTTTTTGTGGGACTCCGCTTGCAGGGTAAACACGGGGCCGGGCCTCCTGGGGGTAGGCGGGCGTCAACTGCCGTACAGGCTGAGCGAGTCAAGCCAGATGGTGACAGGACCCCAATTGCAAAGGCGCACCGCCATGTCGGCGCCGAAGATACCTGAAGATACGCTGACGCTGCAAGATTCGTCAACTATCTTCGCGAAATGTTCAAACATTGGTTCGGCCCATGCCGGGTTGCCCGCATCTGTAAAAGACGGGCGTCGGCCCTTGCGGCAATCTGCATACAGGGTAAATTGCGGCACAAGCAAAAGTTGTCCGCCGAATTCTTCAACCGAGGTATGAAATTTGTTGGCAAGCTCACCTTGACCAGGAAAAATCCGCAAACCAACCAGTTTTTGGGCCATGCCGCGAAAGGCCGGCTTGCAGTGGAAGTCCGGGCCGTCCTCCTGCCCAAAGCCCACCAGAGCCATGATGCCGGGGCCGATGGCCGCCACCTGGCGGCCATCGACACTCACGGAAGCTTCAGTAACTCTTTGAACCAGCAGACGCATCAGGCATTCTCTTGAGGTTGTTCCTGGCTGTTTTCCGCAGCAGGAGCCGCATTTTTGGCCTTGCGTTGCTTGCGCTTGGCGGCCTTGTTTTCTTCTTCTTCGCGCAGGGCGCGCCTGAGCACCTTGCCCACGATGGTTTTGGGCAGTTCCTTGCGAAACTCCACAAGGCGCGGCACTTTATAGCCGGCCAGCTTCTGGCGACACCAGGCAACGATGTCGGCCTTGGTGAGTTCTTCGCCTTCCTGGGCGACCACATAGGCCTTGAGCACCTCGCCGCGCACGTCATCGCGTATGCCCACGCTTACGGCTTCCTGGACCTTGGGGTGCTCCAGCAACACTTCGTCCACCTCACGCGGGTAGACGTTATAGCCGTTGACGATCACCATGTCTTTTTTTCTGTCCACTATATAAAAATAGCCGTCTTCGTCCATGGTAGCCAGATCGCCGGTGTAAAGCCAGCCGTTGCGCAGCGCGCTGGCAGATTCGTCCGGGCGGCGCCAGTAGCCGCTCATGACCTGAGGGCCGGAAACGATAAGTTCGCCCATCTTGCCTGGGGGCAGGGTGAGAGACCCACCTTCCATATCCACAATGCGGGCATCAGTGCCGGGCAGGGGCATGCCGATGGAGTTGGGTTTTTGCCCCTGTTTGCCCAATGGGTTGCAGTGGGTGATCGGTGAGGCTTCGGTAAGTCCGTAGCCTTCAAGAATGGAAGCGCCCGTGGTGTCCTGAAACTGCCGGAAAATTTCCCTCGGCAGGGGCGCTGAGCCGGAAACGCAGATCTTGATGCAGCGCAGGTCGTACTGGGCAAGATTTTTTTGCTGCAAAAGCGAAATATACACCGAGGGCGCGCCAGGAAAAACGCTCGGCTTGTGTTTGCCGATCAGGCGCAGCACGTCCTGGGGAACATAGCGCGGTAAAGGCAGGGTGGTGGCAGCCAGCGCAATGGGAATGATCAGGCCGGTAGTGAGGCCGTACACATGAAAGAAAGGCAAAATGGAGATAAAAGAGTGGTGGTCTTCGGCCTTCACATTGATGATGTCGAGCACCTGGCGGCAGTTGGTGCCAAGGTTGGTATGTGTAAGCGTGACGCCTTTGGGCAGGCCCGTGGTGCCGCCCGTGTACTGGAGCATGATGGGGGCTGTGTGCGGATCGGCAATGGGGGCTGAATAGCGCTCAGCACCTTTGAACAGTTTTTTCCATTCAAAAACATGCTTGCCGTCATAGGGAATGGAAATTTTTTTGCCACGGGATTTTTTAAGCCTATACAGCCAGTTGAGCGGAAAAGACAATGCATCCGCTGCGCCGGTGATGATGAAGTTGCGCAGTGGCAGGCGGTCCCGCAGGGCAGACACGCGGGGCCAGAGCAGGTCAAGCATGACAATATGCTCTGCCCCGGAATCCTGCATGTTGGCAATGATTTCTTTTTCCATGTACAGGGGATTGGTCATGACAACCACCCCCCCGGCCTTGATGATGCCCCAGAAAGCCACCACGGTCTGGGGCATGTTGGGCATCATGAGAGCCACGCGCTGCCCGGTTTTTACGCCGAGACGTTTGAGCGCTCCTGCAAAAAGCTCTGCCTTTTCCCGCAATTTTTTGTAAGAAATTCGTGTGTTATGAAAAATGACCGCCGGGCGGTTGGGGTACTTTTCCGCCGCTTCGTCCAGCATGGCATAGAGTGGTTTGTCCCATGCCTCTGTAATGCGCGGCACAAAGGCATCGTAGTGAGCGAACCAGGGACGGTACAGTTCTGTGTTCATGGCGATCCTTGTGAATCAGATGTCGCGTTGCAAAGAAGACGGCGGCGCGAAAGCGGCGCGGGCGCCTGCCCACGCGGTGACAACGGCATATGCCTTGATGCCTTCGGCGCGGCCCGTAAAACCAAGCCCCTCTTCCGTACTGCCCTTGATGTTGACGCAGTCGGTGGGCAGCGACAGAAGGCGGGCGATATTTTTTCTGATTTCTTCGCGGTAGGGGGCGATACGGGGCTTCTGGGCGATGACGGTAAGGTCTGCATGGCATAGCTGCACGCCTTTTCGGCGTGCCATATCCAGGGCCTCATCCAGCAGGAGCGCTGAAGAAATGTTGTCAAAACGGGAGTCTTTGTCGGAAAAGTGCTGACCGATATCACCAAGACCGGCACAGCCGAGCACTGCATCGGTAAGCGCATGCAGCAGCACATCGCCATCGGAATGCGCGACCACCTCCGGCCCCGTGGGAATGAGCACGCCGCCAAGACGCATGGGCCGCCCTGGAGCGTAGCGATGCACATCGTAGCCCATGCCTGTACACGGGCGGGGCAGGACAGGGGGATCCTGCAAGAGATCCATATCTTCTGGGTTGGTTATTTTCACGTTGGCGGCTTCTCCTTCTACCACGCGGACTTCATAGCCCAGTTCTTCCAGCAGAGAGGCGTCGTCAGTGACATTCAGGTTTTGTGTCTTCGCATGTTGATGCGCCTGAAGCAGAAGCTCGAGACTAAAGCCCTGAGGGGTCTGCACCGCCATGAGCGTATGGCGCGGCAAGGTGCCTGTCACCAGACCATGCGACACGGTCTTTATGGTATCCGTTACCGGCAGGGCCGGAATTGCTCCCGGTGCGCCCGATTCGAGGGAAGCGCAAATGGCGCGTATCAATTGGGGGCTGACAAAAGGCCGGGCCGCATCATGAATAAGCACATGCCGAGTGCCGGCGGGCAACACGGCCAGCCCGTGACGCACGGAATCCTGACGCAGCGGGCCACCGGCCGCGGTAAGGCAGGGCAGTCCCAGGTCGTCAGCGGCGTAAAGGGTACGCAGGCTTTCTTTATGGACGGCATGATCATCGGGGGGAAAAACAAAAACAATGCCTGCCACTGCGCCGCTGCGGCTCATGGCTCGGGCGGCATGCCAATAGAGCGGCGTGCCTTGCCAGGGCAAAAACTGCTTGGCAA
>NZ_JBAIYR010000076.1:0-7645 GCF_036763145.1 Desulfovibrio sp. 1188_IL3213
CGTCCGGCGGCGGTGGCGGCTGCGCCGGCTGTTCCGGCGGCAACTGTGCAAGCTGCGGGCATTAGACGGTAAGATCATGCGAACTACTCTTACCATTGCTACACGCGGCAGTCGCCTGGCCCTCTGGCA
This sequence comes from Desulfovibrio sp. 1188_IL3213, assembly GCF_036763145.1. Classification (NCBI taxonomy): domain Bacteria; kingdom Pseudomonadati; phylum Thermodesulfobacteriota; class Desulfovibrionia; order Desulfovibrionales; family Desulfovibrionaceae; genus Desulfovibrio; species Desulfovibrio sp. 1188_IL3213. The sequence goes on from NZ_JBAIYR010000076.1 coordinate 130, forward strand.
GGCCGAACACGTCAAAAGCTGCCTTCAGGCAGCCATGCCCGGCCTTGAGGTGCACCTTAATGTCATAAAGACCAAGGGAGACATCATCCTTGATGTTCCCCTGGCCAAGGTTGGCGGCAAGGGGCTGTTTGTAAAGGAAATTGAAGAGGCCCTGCTCAACGGCGAGGCGGATCTGGCCGTCCACAGCATGAAAGACGTGCCGATGGAACTGCCCGAAGGGCTTATGCTCGGTTGCGTTCCCCCGCGCGAGGACCCGACAGACTGCCTGCTTTCGCACAAATATGACTCTGTTGCGTCGCTGCCCCCCAACGCCTGCGTGGGTACAAGCAGCCTGCGCCGTCAGGCCCAGCTGCTGGCCCAACGGCCGGATCTGCGCATTGAAAGCTTGCGCGGCAACGTGGATACGCGGCTGCGCAAACTGCAAGAGGGCGTATATGACGCCATAATCCTTGCCTCTGCCGGGCTGAACCGCCTGGGGCTTTCCGCGCCGTACATGCATGCGCTTGACCCGCACACTTTCCTGCCCGCGGTAGGCCAGGGGGCGCTTGGCATTGAATGCCGTGAGAACGACTACGAGCTTTTCACCCTTCTGGCCGAAATGGAAGACACCGCGACCCGCGTGTGCGTTGAGGCCGAACGGGGTTTTCTGGCCGGGCTTGAAGGCGGCTGCCAGGTTCCCATTGCCGGCCATGCGCGCCTGCTGGACGACGAAACCCTGCGCCTTGAAGGCCTGGTGGCCGAGGTTGACGGCAGCCGCATTCTGCGCTGCAGCAAGGATGGTCATACCTCTCAGGCGCGCCAATGGGGCCTTGAACTTGCCGAGGAAATTCTTGAGCAGGGCGGCAAAGGCATTCTTGAAAAACTTTATCGACAGTCATAGGTATACCACATAGATATGTCCAAAATCTCCCCTCTGCCCGAGTCCAGACTGCACGCTGCCATGGACCCTGCCCGCATTCCCTGGGATGACAGCCAGGCCATCCCGCCTTTGCGCAACGGGCGCAAAAACCCCTTCCAGCCCCGCGCCATGCAGGCGCTGGATCTTGCCCTGCAAATCAAGGCCCGCGGCTACCATGTCTACCTTTCAGGAGAGGCGGATCTGGGGCGTACCCGCATGCTTCTCGACTATCTGCGCCCGCAGGCCCGCAAGGCTCCCACCCCGCCGGATCTTGTCTATGTGCATAATTTTCAGGACCCGGACCATCCCCTGCTTTTTTCCCTGCCTGCGGGCCTGGGCAAAAAATTCAGGCAAAGCATGATGGAGATGGTGGACTCCATCGTCAAGGAACTGCCCCGCAGGTTTGAGGCCAGCACGTATTTGAAGCGCCGGGCCAAGCTTGTGGACAAATTCCAGACGGCCCGCATGGGGCTTTTGCGCAAGATGAACTCGGTAGCCGTGGACAAGGGTTTCAACCTGGACATGGATGAAAACGGCGGCTTGACGCTCTATCCTCTTGTCGAGGGCAAAAGGCTCAATGAAGAAGAGTTTGACAACCTGGACAGCACCATCCGCCTCAAGCTGAAAAGCCGCGGCGACAATCTTGTGCAGTCTATGGCCGGTCTTATGCGTCAGCTCAACAAGGCCGAGGAAAGCTTTCAGGATGACGAGCGCGGCCTTGAGCGCGATGCTATGGGGCAGGTGCTTGATACCCTGTTCACCCCCCTTGAGCAGCGCCTGCTCAAAGCATGCCCAGGGGATGATCTGGCCGCGTATTTTACGGCCATGCGCGAGGACATGCTGAAAAATACCGAAGCCTTTATGCACAGGGACGGCATGCCCCCTTCCCTCGCTGGCGATACCCACGGCGGCCCCGGCGCGGACATGGTTCTGTACCGTTATGCCGTAAACGTGCTGGTGGACAACAGCAAGCAGGAAGGCGCGCCCATTGTGGTCGATGACCATCCCACGGCCGTGAACCTTCTGGGCTGCATTGAACGCGAATCAGAAATGGGGGCGCTTGTCACAGACTTTACCCTGATCCGCGCGGGAAGCCTGCACAAGGCCAACGGCGGCTTTCTGGTGCTGCACGTGGAAGACCTGCTGCAGCACCCCACAGCCTGGGAAGGGCTGTTGCGCGCCTTGCGCTCCGATCAGGCCCGCATCGAAGATGCCGGCGAAGCGCCGGACACTGCCATCCGAACCAAAGGACTCAGCCCCGATCCGCTGCCCCTTGACCTCAAGGTGGTGCTCGTCGGCGGCGAAGACCTGTATGAGGGGCTGCTCGTCAATGACGACCGCTTTCCAAAGCTTTTTCGCATCAAGGCGCACATGGCGGATGAAACCGAGCGCAATGCCGCGAATATCCGCCATTACCTCGGCCACATCGCGCACATCATACGCGGCTGCGCGCTCCCTCCCTTTGACCGCACGGCCCTGGCATGGCTTGTGGACCTGGGCTCACACCTTTGCGAAGACCAACGCCGTCTTTCACTCAAGTTTCCCCTGTTACGCGAACTGATGATAGAAGCTTCCGCCCTGGCCCGTCTGAAGGGGGCCGACACGGTCAGCGCCCCCATTATGGAAGAAACCCATGCGGCGCGCCTTTATCGGGCCAATCTTGTGGAAGAAGTGTTTATGGAGGAATATGACCGTGAACTGATCAAGGTGCGCACATCGGGCGCAGCCGTTGGTCAGGTCAACGGCCTCTCGGTGACCTGGCACGGAAACTTCGAGTTCGGCCTGCCCCACTGCATTTCATGTACCGTAGGTGTGGGACACGAGGGCATCATCGACCTTGAGCGCGAGGCGGAACTCGGCGGCCCCATCCACACCAAGGCCATGATGATCATCAAAAGCTACCTCACCGACCTTTTTGCCCGCAAAAAGCCTCTTGTTCTTTCCGGTTCCCTGTATTTCGAGCAGAGCTATGCCGGCATTGAAGGCGATTCCGCCTCCGGCGCGGAACTGGTGGCCCTGCTCTCGGCGCTGGCCGATGTTCCCGTGCGGCTCGACCTGGCTTTTACGGGCGCGGTCAGCCATGCGGGACAGATCATGGCCGTGGGCGGCGTTACGCGCAAGGTGGAAGGTTTTTACAAGGTTTGCGCCAGGCATGGGCTTACCGGCACACAGGGTGTCATCATCCCCTATGACAACGCAGACCATCTCATGCTTTCGCCCGACGTGCTCCGGGCAGTGGAAAACAAACAGTTCAGCATCTACGCAGTGCGTCGCATTGAAGAGGCCCTGCTGTTGCTGACCGGTCTTGCCGCCGGGCGCAGACTGAAAAATGGAGGTTTTTCACGCGGCAGCCTGTATGACCTCGTTGACAAAAGACTTGAGCAACTGGGCGATTACGCACAAAATGCCTTCAGGAGAAGCAAACGGAGCTGACTTTTTATACATCTGCCGGGCTGCACGACACTGCAGTATTGACTTTACACGTTTTTGCAGATAATACAGTTAACTATAAGTAAGTAAGCAAAGGACTATCCAACCTGTTCCTGCGAAGACCATGATGAATAAAAGCAAAAAAGAAGCGTTGCTCCAGGCGGCCAAGGATCTGTTTGGCGAGTGTGGCTATGTAGAAACCACTTTCAAAAAGATTTCCGACAGGGCGGGGGTCGCGCTAGGCCTGCTGACCCACCATTACGGCAACAAGGAAAAGCTCTTTTTGGCTTCCGGCCTTGATGTGCTGGAGCATTTCCTGAAAAAGCTACGCCAGGCCACTGCCGATGCAGATTCCGGCTTTGACGGCGTCATGCGTTTTTGCAAGGCGTACCTTGATTTTTCCATTGACAAGGATTCCAACTGGCTGGTGCTTGTACGCTGTTCGCCCTACAGCGACATGAAAACCAAGACAGACCGTGACACCATGGATTCCATGTTTTCACAGGTGCATCAGGAGCTTGAAAGGGTCATTTCCCGTGGCATTGAAGACGGCAGCCTGGTCACGGTTGACAGCAAGTCAACGGCTCAGGTGATCATTTCCCTTATGGTGGGCGCCAACCGCACACGGGTGCTCACGCCTTATGCCGCGCCCACGCTGTACAAAGACGTGCTGGACTTTGTAGCCCGGTCCATCAAAGCCTGAGCGTATTTTTACGCAGCCAACGGCCAGGCACTGTTGACAACAACGTAAAGAACAGATAGAAAAAATTAATGAAGCTAACAACCGCCATCAGCTATTTTCGATATTATTTTACCGGAGTCAGCAACTGACCCCAGGATGCGCGGATATTTGGCAAATTTGCTTATAAGGTAACATAGCCGCCGACCATAGGGGTCGGCGGCTTTTTTAGTCTGTGCCTTTTAGCGCCGGAGGGCCAATGGATCTTGTTTCAACCCTGCTGCTGACGGACGCCGCCGTGCGTGTTGCCATGGCATTACTCGCCGGTTCTTTTGTACTGGCGCTTGTTACCCTGGTACGCCAGGTACAAAGGGGATAAGCCATGCTTGGCGACGCTCTCATCTGGCTCGGCTACATAGCCGTCTTTATCTGGCTGGCGCGAAAAGGACGCGGACACGACGCCATGGCGACGGGGCGCGTAGGTTTTGTCATTCAGGCGCTTGCCTATGTGGCAACGTATATTTCCGCCGTGGCCCTCGTGGGCTTCGGCGGACTTTCATATATGTACGGCATGCAAATGCTCCTGGTTGCCGCAGGCAACGTATGGCTCGGCACATGGCTTGTTTACCGCTATCTGGCATGGCCTACCAGGGTCTGTCAGCGCAACCTTCAGGCCCGTACGCCGACGCAGCTTATCGCCAAGGGACACAAAAGTCCGTTGCTGGGCAAGGCTCTTGCCCTGGTTTTTGCCATATTCCTTGGCGTTTATGCTTCCGCAGTCATCAAGGGTGCAGCCCTGATGCTGGCCCAGATACTGCCTGTTCCCGTCTGGGCGCTGATCTGGATAGCAGCCGTGGTGGTGGGCGTAGTGGTCTTTATCGGCGGTCTGCGTGGCGTTCTCTACACCGAAGCCATGCAGGGCATCGTCATGCTGGTGGGCATTGTGCTGCTTATCGGAGCCGTGCTCAACAGGGTTGGCGGCCCCATTGAAGGCATGGCGCAGTTGGCGCAGCTGCCGCCAACCCCCCTGGCAAATGCCGGTTTTCTTTCCCTTTCCACGGGGGAGCAAGGCTGGTTCATCATATCGCTGGTCATGGTCACATCCGTGGCGGTATGGGCGCAGCCGCAGATGATGCAGCGCCACTTTGCCCTGAACTCGCCCCGCCAGATCAACCGCATCACCCCTCTCGCCATGCTGGTGCTTACCGTGCTTGTGGGTGGCACGTATTTTGTGGCCGCATTGTCGCGCCTTATTCTGCCCGATGCGGCCTCGGCTGATGAAGTGGTGCCCCACCTTGTAAAAATGCTCATGCCCGATGTGGGGCTTCAGCTTTTCGTGCTGGCTATTGTTTCGGCCTCCCTGTCCACGGCAACGGCTCTTTTTCACATTGCCGTATCGGCCATTGCCGAAGATCTGCCCGGCCGGCCCGCCACAAGGTTTTCATGGTTTGTCGGCATTGTTTTCTGCGTGCTGATTTCGGGCGGCAGCGCACAGATCAAGGGGCAGCTCATCGCCCTTCTGTGTACCACCAGCTGGAGTATCGTCGGCGCGACGGTGCTGACAAGCTATGTGGCCCTTGTCCGCTTTGGCAAACGCAGCCCCATAGCCGCATGGCTGAGCTGCGGACTGGGCTTTGCCTCATGTCTGCTGTGGTATCTGCTGGCCAATAAAGCCGTCTCCCCTACCCCCGTACTTGGAATGCAAGCCGCCCTCATTCCTCCTTTTTTTGTGGGCATAGCCTTTTCGCTGATGGGCTGGTTTTTGGGCTGGGCGCTGGACCGCGAAGGACGCAAGGCTTCCACGTTCTGGCCCGCGCCCAATGCGTAACACAGAGAACTTTTCAACAGATCTTCCCGAAACAGGACCAAAAGATGACCAGCCCCCAATCACGCGGGCTGGTCACAAAAACCGCAACGGCTAATAAAATGACCGGCTTTTTTCGAAATTCCATCGAAAAAAGCCGGTCAATCCTTTTGTGAATGCGCTCAGATTTCAAAAAAATATACGTTCTTCAGCGCGCACAATGGCGTCCTGGCGGCGGCACAAACGTTTTCCCGGCAAAGCTACTTCGCATGAAGCAGAAAAAAGCTCGACGCTCAAGCCGCATAAGCCCACTGGACCCGCACCAAAACCGTCAGAACCCACAAAGCTCAGGCCATGCGTTTGGCAGGCAGAGAGCGGACATCACGAGAAAGCCCGTATCTACTGCATTCCCACTGCCGTATTGATTCTGGCGTTTGCAACCTTTTGCAGCCTGAAGTGAGGCAACTGAAAAAACTGGCAAAGTTTCCAACGGCTGAAAGCCAACATTTCATATTCTGATGATAAATTTTGCTCTTCCATGCCATCAATACCAAAGGAGGAGGAGGAGGAGGAGGCAATCCACTTAAACTCCCGCACACCGCCATATGAACAATGTCCCATCAGGGACAATGGTCAGCCTCGCGGCTTTATACCATTGTAGCCCTGATGGGACATATCAATTTTCTGCGATCTTTATTTTATCAGATCTGCGAGCTTACCAAGCTGCGCGCGCAGGCTTTTTAGGCTCGGCTTTATTCACCCGCAATGTACGGCCATCAAGATCTTGACCATTAAGGGCCGAGATAGCGCGACTGGCATCAGAGTCGTCCATTTCGATAAAACCAAAACCACGGGGACGGCCGCTTTCACGGTCCAACGGCAGTTTAACGGAAATTACGCTGCCATAGGTGGAAAACAGATTGGAAATGCTGTCTTCAGTTGTGGACCAAGCCAGATTGCCGATATAAATTGAAGTAGCCATAGAGACTCCGTTTGTTAGGGAGGGTAGACTTTCCGCTGGAAGCCTTACCCATGTAAAGTCTCTGGCAAAAAAATTTACGACGCCCGATCATTGAGTACAAAATATAGGAGAAATTAAATATTACGTCAACACAAAATAATTTTACTATACTTGATTATACCATTATCCACATGTTGTTTTACATCCATCCTCGGCATATAGCACACTTATTTTATATATAAATACAATAATAACAATTCAAACAGCATGTTCATATCCTCAATACTCACAACATCAACATGATTTGTTTATAAAAATCACTGATATTCAGATAATCATGACCAAGACATGAAATAAACCATGTACCATTGGAAAGTGGATCAGAGATGCCTGGAGAATGCATAATGAACTGCCTGTATTTTCAGCACCAGCACAAGAGCAGATACCGCCGCGCAGGCACATCCGCACAACGCCGTGCTTTACCTTGAGGGCATACGCATGAGCCAAGTTGATCCCTTGAGTAATTTCTGCTCCTGGAGCATAAAACGGAGGGGGTACGGCATACTCGCGCTGGGGCGATCTAGTCTGCGCGGCCCTCACGGGCGCTAGCCGTTGAGGATAACGTACGGTATTTTTCGCACATTCCCAAAATGGAAGTAGCCCTTCATGTCGGTTAGGTTTGGTTATGACCAAACAACCACCAAACCAGCATGAGGGCTACAAATGAAAGCTACCAAGGAGCAC
>NZ_JBAIYR010000077.1:0-7642 GCF_036763145.1 Desulfovibrio sp. 1188_IL3213
CGCGATGCCGGAACCGGAATTTTCGCGCAGCTGCCGTGGCAAGCCCAGGCGGCTATTATGAGCATCATCTATCAGCGCGGGCCGGGCAGCATACCCAAGTTCAAAAACACCTGGGCGGCATTTGTGCGGCAGGATTGGGCGGACGCCGCCCGCCGTTTGTGTAATGGCGACTTGTGGGCGGGTTACCAGAGCCGCCGCGCTGCCGAAGGGCGGCTGCTGCGTACCATTGGAGGCTAGTATGGGAATCTTGGGAGCCGCGCTTGGCGGTATTGGCCGTATGTTTGTGCGCAAAGTCACCACGGTTGACACCGAGACGGGCGACGAAAGCACACGGCGACAGGTCACGCCCTTCGGCAAGGGCAGTATCATCGTGATTGGCGGTGCATTGCTATATCACTTTATCCTTTGGCCGGTCCTGAATTATCACTTCCCACATTATGGGTTTCCTCCCATTGATGCGGCACTGCTGACTGTGCTGACCGGTATGGGGATGTAAACACGATGCCGCCGATGGACACCAACACAGATCACGCGGTCCAGCTTGCCCGGCTTAATGCCAAGCTGGATTTATTGCTTGCTCAACTGGGTGACGCGACAGACCGGCTCCGCGAAGTTGAACTGGAGGTGCGTCAACTGCGTGAGGCTCGTGTACTCGAAGAGGGCAAAAAAGCTGGCAGCCGGGCTGTTATCGGCGTGCTGATCAGCCTGCTGTCATTTGTGTCGGGTGTCCTCGGCGCATACTTCAAAGGCGGTTTTAAATAATGGCCCACGACGCTAAAACTCGCAACGCTGCCCGTGCGGCCTATATATATGACATGCTGCCGCTGACGCAGGTATCCACAGCCCACGGCGTGCCACTGGCGACTCTCCGCAGCTGGAAGGCCCGCGCCCTCAAATCTGGAGACGATTGGGACAAGCTGCGCGGCGCGCAGGCGCTTGCAGGTGAGGGTGTGGAGGCCATAGCCCGGCAGATGGTGGGTGACTATGTTACCATGCACAAAACCCTGCTGGAAACAGTCATGACCTCCGCAGACATTCCTGCGGGCAAAAAAGTTGAAGCCCTTGCCAGCCTTGCAGACAGCTTCAATAAAATGCTTGCGGCCTCAAAGAGGGTGTTGCCAGAAACGGGCGAGCTTGCCGTGGCCCTGCGCGTGCTGCGCCTCCTGGGCGAGTATGTGCAGCGCGAATACCCGCAGCATGCCCATGCTCTGTTAGAGGTGCTGGAACCGTTTGCCGCAGGTTTGCCGCAGGCGCTTGGGGGCGCGCATGGCTAAGAAAGACCTCACGCAAAAGGAGTTTTTGCAGCAGCTTGGCGAGTATGCCGACACTCTGCGCCGCACTATTGAGGCCAACTGTGCGGCATTCCCGGTTGACGCCAAGGCATCCAAGGCCCGCCGTAAATGCGCGCAAACGAACTTCAAATTTTTCTGCGAAACATATTTTCCGCACTACACGCAGGTAGGCGGCAAGCCCACTGGCCCCAGCGCACTGCATGAGTGGATTGACGCCAACCTGCCCACCGTTGTTGACGCCTCCGAAGGCATCAAGCAGGCGCTTGCAGCGCCGCGCGGCGAAGCAAAGTCTACTCGCATCACATTGATGCTGGTGCTGTGGTGCGCGCTTACCGGGCGCAAGCGGTATATACCTATCATTGCTGACGCCTTTGAGCAGGCAGCCCCTTTCTTGGAGGGCATCAAGGTAGAACTTGAAAGTAACCCGCGCCTTATAACGGACTTCCCCGAACACACCGGGGCTGGCCGCATCTGGAATGTGGGCACTATCGTCACAACTGGCAATATCAAAATACAGGCGTTTGGCGCGCTCAAGCGTATACGCGGCTTGCGGCATGGCCCATTGCGCCCGGATTTGGTTATTCTCGACGACCTTGAAAACGACGAGAACGTCAAGAGTATTGAACAACGCGACAAACTGGAAAACTGGCTCATGTCTACGGTGCTGAACCTTGGCCCCGCTGACGACAGCATGGACATCATCTATGTGGGTACCATCCTGCATTATGATTCCGTGCTGGCGCGCACGCTCAAAAAGCCCGCGTGGCGTGGCAAACGCTTCCAGAGCATCATAAAATGGCCCGACCATATGGATCTGTGGGATACGTGGGAGGCCATCTACAACGACAGAAGCGAGGATGGCGGGCCAGACGCGGCCCTTGCGTATTACAGTGCCAACCGTGCCGCTATGGACGCGGGCGCGGTTGTGAGCTGGCCCAGCTACCGCCCCTTGTACAAGCTCATGTGCAAGCGGGCAGAAAACCATGACGCCTTTGACAGCGAACAGCAAAACGACCCGCTGTCCACGGGCAATGCCCCCTTTGCCCGTGTGATTGTGCTGTGGACGGAGCTGCCTTCCGGCTTGCTGCCTTTTGGCGCGTGTGACCCGTCGCTTGGTAAGTCAGGCAAGGGCCGCGACCCCTCGGCTTTGCTTGTCGGTGGCCTGCACCGTGATACCATGCGTCTGTTTACGCTTGAAGCGCTTATCCGCAAGCGCCACCCTGACCGCATCATACAAGACATGATTGCCCTGCAACGCTCGTATAACTGCCTGATGTGGGCCGTTGAAACTGTGCAGTTCCAGGCATTCTTTGCAGACGTTGCCATACAGCGGGCCATTGCCAGCGGCACACCGTTGCCTATCCAGCCTGTTGTAAACAGCACGGACAAAGATTTGCGTATTGAAACCCTGCATCCTTATATGGCGCAAGGCCGCATACTGCTGCACCACACCCAGCACACGCTTATAGACCAGTTGCGCCATTGGCCCAAGGCCGACCACGATGACGGACCGGACGCGCTTGAAATGCTCTGGCGCGTGGCAACCCGTGGCTTTGTGAGCTTGCAGGATGCCTTTATCCGCGTGCCGCGCGTGTCTCCATTTGGCGGCATGGTTGGCACTGATATTGACGACTTTGACGACTGCGCGGGCGGCTACAGCCCGCAAAGGTGGTAAGTATGCCTCTGTTTCGCCCCCGCCCGCGCCGTCGGGCAGCTTCTGTCAAACCCGCCCCCGGCGTATTGCACGGCGCGCGCCAGTCCGAAGAGGGCAGCCTTGCTACGTCCTTGCTCTGTCTGGAGCAATGGGGCGATCTCACACGCGGCCTCACGCCTGCGCGTCTGGTGCGCATCCTTGAAGCCGCAGACGCCGGGCAGATTATGGAACAGCATGCGCTGTTTGCAGATATGGAGGATCGCTGCGATCACCTCTCGGCCGAGATGGGCAAGCGCCGCCGGGCGCTGCTTACGCTGGACTGGAACATCATACCCGCCAGCGACGACGCCAAAGCCAAAGATGCCGCAGAAAAGGTGCGTGAATGGTTTGACATGCTGCCGGATTTTGAAGACGTGCTGCTTGATATGGCCGATGGCATCGGCCACGGCTTTTCCGCTCTTGAGCTTCAGTGGGAATTTTCCGAGGGCATTCATTTGCCATCCGAGCTGACATTCCGCCCGCAGTCGTGGTTTACCTGCCCGCAAAACGACCGTAACTGCCTTCATCTGCGCGACGGCACGCTGGAAGGTGCGCCTCTTTGGCCCCTGGGCTGGATTGTACACAAGCACCGCAGCAAAAGCGGCTGGTTGCCGCGTGCCGGACTGTTCCGTGTGCTGGCGTGGACGTACCTCATTCGCGCCTATGCCCTCAATAGTGAAATGGCCTTTACGCAGATTCATGGCCTGCCCATGCGCGTGGGCAAATATCCGCCCGGCAGCAGCAAGGATGATAAGCATGCCTTGCTCAACGCCCTGCGGACACTTGGGCAGGATGCGGCGGGCATCATACCGCAGGGTATGGACATCGTTTTTGAAACGGTCAACCCCGCCACGCAGGATATACCGGGGCTGTTGGTTGAACGCTGCGAACGCGGCATGAGCAAGGCCATATTGGGCGGCACGCTGACAAGTCAGGCGGATGGCAAAACCAGCACCAACGCCCTGGGCATGGTACATAACGAGATACGGCACGATCTGCTTGTGGCTGATGCAGCGCAGTTGGCATCAACGCTTACGGCCCAGCTTGTGGCCCCGCTGTGTGCGCTTAACCTTGGCATCACTGACCGCAAACTGCTGCCGTATTTTCGGTTTGACACGCAGCAGGCAGAAGACTTGGAGCTGTACGCCAATGCCATCCCGAGCCTTGCGCCGTACCTGCCCATCAGCAGCAGGGGCATAATGGAACGGCTCAAGCTGCCCGTTGCGGCTGACGACAACGACCGTATCCGGGCCACACATGTATCTACGCCGGAGGATCAAGGGCAGGAAGACGCCAGCACGCGCACGGCCCATGCCAAGGCCGGGCCTATGGCACGCCCCCCGCAGGATGCAGCGCAGGGCGCTCTGGATGGCATGCAGGCCAGCGCGGCTCTGGCGCTGGCAGGCGAGGCACTACTTGCCCCACTGATTGCGGAGCTTGATGCCGGGTTGTCGCCCGAAGACATGCAAGCCCGTCTGGGCGAGTTGTACCCGCAGATGGACGAAACCCAGCTGGCCGAAATCATGGCACGGGCGCTGTTTGTCAGCGAGGTGTGGGGGCGGGTGCAGGCGTGATTTTTGCGCACTGCGGCGTCAGGCGGCATGCCGTGCTTTGGTCATGTAGTTTTTTCTACACTCCCGCAGCCCGGCATTTGCCGTCCTTGCATTGCATCAAAACTTACGCCCGCACAAAGGTATTGTTATGAGCACCGATATTGATCTTTCCCACGCCTGCAATCTGCCCCCGCGTGAGGCCATCCGGTATTTTGAAAGTAAAGGGCATAAAATATCGTTCCGCTGGCAAGACACATGGCGCGAGGCCCACGCCCGCGCGTTTACGGTTGCTGGCGTGACCAAGGCTGATCTTTTGGCCGACATCAAGGCCGCCACGGCAAAAGCCCTTGCCGAAGGCCAGAGCAAGGCGCAGTTTCGGCACGGGCTGGAAGATACGCTCAAGCGCAAAGGCTGGTGGGGCAAGGGGGATATAGTCAATCCAGATACGGGCGAGGTGCGCAAGGGGGAGCGCGGCAGCGCCAGCCGCCTTAATCTCATCTACCGTCAAAACATGCAGTCAGCGTACAATGCCGGGCGCTACAAGCAGCAGGTGGAAAGTGCTGCCGTGGCCCCGTATTGGCGCTATATGGCCATCATGGATGCCAGGACGCGGCCTAGCCACGCGGCCATGAACGGGCTTGTGTACCGTTATGACGATCCCATCTGGCAGACCATGTACCCGCCCAACGGCTGGCACTGTCGCTGCCGGGTGGATACCTTATCAGAGCGTGGCTTTAAGCGTGGCGGATACGCGCTGCAAGACAGCGGCGGTGACGCCATTGAAAAAGAAGTCATCATTCGCAACCCTGATACCGGGCAGCCCGAGCCGCGCACGGTCACGGGCTACCGCATGCCCAACGGTTCTCACTTTTTCCCTGATGCGGGCTTTGACTACAACCCCGGCCAGACGTTTGTAGCCGATCTCAAGGCCAACATGCCGGAGCCGCTGCAACGTGCCGCCACGAGCTGGCGTAAAATGGGCCTGCCGTCCTTGCGTGACGTACCCGCCGCACAGCGCCAGCCCACGCCCCCCATGCTGCCAATGGCCCCCAGCCGCGCCGCAGCAGAGGCCCAGCTTGCCAAGGCGTTGGGCTTTGTGGGCAATGAGCGCCTGCGCACAATCACCACGCCAATGGGCCAGCGCACTATCTGGCGCGACAATCTGGCGCACCTTGTAGCCAAAAAGGCCGATGCGCGAGAACGCTATGCAAATTATATCTTGCCCACACTTGAGCAGCCGCATGAAATCTGGCTCAAAGAACATGCGGACGGCAAGCTGCGTGAGAATTATATTGGATTATTCAGTGAGGGGAAATACGCCCTGCTGGTTGTCGTGCGTATCAACCGCGATGGGTCGCTTTTGTGGAACATGATGCAGCGCACACCTAAAAATATGGACAGTCTGCGCGAGGGGTGGCTTGTACACGGCAAAACAAAAAGCTGATACGAGGTTCCGCCTTGGGAGTATAACGGTACTCCTCAAAGCCCCTAACGGCGGGTGTCGCTCCGTCAAGCACCCGCTTTCGCGCCCGTATCAGCTTTTGCTACAGGGATAATAACTATGCTCAAAATTGAAGTCAATCTGGATTCCGCCGAAGTCGACGTCGCCCTGACGCGGCTTGTCCACGCCATGCAGGATACTACGCCCTTGATGATGGAGCTTGCCCAGGTCATGGGCGAAGCGTCAGACCGCGCCTTTGAAACCGAGACTGACCCCATAACCGGGGCCAGGTGGCCCAGCCTCACCCCAGACTACAAGCGCCAGCGCATAGAGGACGGACACACCGGTCCCATGCTTCAGCGCGATGGGACACTGCGCACCAGCATGCATCAGGTTTACGGCCACCTCTATGCCCGCTATGGCACCAACCTTACGTATGCTGCTATCCAGTGCTTCGGCGGCATCACCCGCGCGCACTGGATACGCGCCCGCAAAGGCAAGGCCCTGGCATGGCGCAAGGGCGGCAAGTCCTATGTACGCCGGGCGGTCTTTCACCCCGGCAGCGAGATACCGCGCCGCCGCTTTCTTGGCGTTGGCCCGCACGACAAACAGGACATGAAAGAGATCATTGCCGACTATGCCCGCAAGGCCCTCCTCGGTAAATAGGCTGCCGCCCGATTTGCGCCCCTGTTTTGCCCCGTCATGGGCCGTTGCCTGTCTTTTGATGTTTGAGAAAATCTAACGCCCTTCTAACGCCCTTCTTTTGCGCGTTGCCACATGGTGGCCCCAGGCAATCCACAAACCGCTGACGCGCGCCAGTCTTTCTTCCGCCTCCGGCCCTGGTACACCAGGGCCATGAACACGCACACCACACAGCACGCACTCATAGTCGCCCTCACAGACGAGGCCACCATGTCCACGGGATATGGCGAAACCACAGGCCGCATACAGGTCTTCCCCGTGGGGTCTTTTGCCGCGCGCGATGGTCGCCCCGGCAATATCACGGGGGTCACGGTTACTGCATGGAGGCTGACGGCGGATGATGCGCAGGCCCTTGTCAATCGTTGGTTCCGGCGAAAGACGCGCACTGTTGTTGACTACGAGCACCAGACCCACTTGAGCGACAAAAACGGCCAACCAGCCCCGGCGGCTGGCTGGATTGAGGGGCTGGAGATAACCGCCGAGGGGCTGTTTGCGACGGTGGAGTGGACAGACCGCGCGCGGGCCGCCATCCGCGCCAAGGAATATCAGTACATCAGCCCCGTGTTTGCCTGGGACAAGACCACAGGCGCAGTGCTCGATCTTGTGAGTGTTGCGCTTACCAACCATCCGGCCCTGGACGGCATGCAGCCAGCCCAGGCCAAAACAATTGAGGAAGGAAATCCCCACATGGAAAAACTGCTCGCAATGCTGCGCAAGCTTCTTGGCTTGCCCGAAACTGCGGATGATGCCGCCTGCACTGCCGCGCTGGCGACACTGCCGCAGGAAAACCTGATTGCCTTGCTCAAAAGCAAGGATGATGCGCTTACCGCCGCGCAAAACGCGATTGCTACCGCCAAGGCCACGCCGCCCGATGCGTCGCAGTACGTCAGTATGGCGACATTCCAGAGCGTGCAGACCGAGGCCGCGCAATTGCGGGCCAAGGTGGCCGAGCTTGAGGGCG
>NZ_JBAIYR010000078.1:0-7630 GCF_036763145.1 Desulfovibrio sp. 1188_IL3213
AAGTCCGGCGCGGCCCGGCCAGCCCATAGGCGCCGCCGGTCCCACCACCTCTGGGCGCATGGACGCCTATACCCCGCGTCTGCTGGATCAGGGCCTTAAAGGCATGATCGGCAAAGGATACCGCAAGCCGGAAGTGGTAGAGGCCATGAAAAAACACGGCGTACCCTATCTTGCGGCCGTGGGCGGGGCCGGGGCGCTTATTGCCCGGGCCATCAGGAAATATACGGTGCTGGCCTACGAAGATCTGGGGCCGGAAGCTGTCGCCGCCATGGAAGTGGAGGATTTTCCGGCCATTGTGGTCATAGACAGCGACGGCGGCAATTTTTACGAAACGGGGCAGGCTCCGTACAAACGCATCTGAAGGCATAGCTGTTTTTCATAATGGCCCAGGTACAGAATACTTGTAGAAGGAGTTGTCATGGCTTTAAGCAGAACCCCTGGGGAGGCAAAAACCCGCCTGGATTTCTGGCAGGCAGCCTCCGGCGTGGTGTTGGCCCTGTTCGTATGCGTGCATCTGACGCTGGAAGGAACTGTCGTGTTCAGCCCGGCGCTGACAAACGGCATAGCGTGGTTTCTGGAAGCCACATGGCTGGCCCAGATCGCCGCACCTCTTATCATCTTGCTGATAGTATTTCATTTTTACATCGCGGCAAGAAAGATGCCCTTCCGCGCCAATGAACTCGGCATCTTTGTACGCCACAGCAAAAGCCTGAAAGATTTTGACACCTGGCTGTGGCTTGTGCAGGTATTTACGGCCATTGTCATTCTTCTGGGCGCTTTTTACCACGTGTATACCGTCATGACAGACCTGCCCATCACTGTGGCGGGCAGCGCCAAGCGCCTGCATAGCGGCTGGCTGGCCTTTTATGTGCTCTTTCTGCCCTGCGTCATCCTTCATACGGGCATCGGCGTGTACCGCCTGGCCGTGAAGTACGGCGTCTGCACCAAGAGCACGAAGCCTGCATGGCGCAAGTGGGTATGGATTGTTATGGGCTGTTATCTTTTGCTTGGAACGCTGGCTCTGACCCGCGTCTGGTTCCTGGGATAGGGGGTGCCGTATGCGTATTTTTGAATGTGACGTCTTGTGCATCGGCGCAGGTCTGGCCGGGGAACGTGTGGCGGTTGAGGCGGCTCAGGCCGGCTTCAGGGTTATCTGTCTTTCCGTTGTGCCTCCCAAACGCTCGCACTCTTCCGCGGCAATGGGCGGCATGCAGGCGGCCCTTGGCAACTCCATCATGGGCGAAGGCGACTGCCCGGAAATCCATTTCAACGACACGGTTAAAGGCTCCGACTGGGGCTGTGACCAGGAAGTGGCGCGTCTTTTTGCCGAAACCGGCCCCATAGCCATGCGTGAAATGGCCTGGATGGGCGTACCCTGGAGCCGCGTTGTTCCGGGTGAGCATACCTATTATAAGGGCGGCAAACCTTTTCAGGCCACGGAAAAAACGGAAAATGAAGGGCTGATCCACTCGCGTGCCTTCGGCGGCACTGCCAAGTGGCGTACCTGTTACACCTCGGACGGCACAGGCCACGCCGTGCTGTTCACCCTGGACAACCGCCTGCTGCAGCTTGGCGTGGAGGTACACGACCGTACCCAGGCCGAGGTGCTTGTGCATGACGGCCAGCGCTGTATGGGCTGCGTGGCCCGCGACCTGCGCACCGGCGAGCTTGTGGGCTACTTCGCCAAGGCAACCCTTATTGCCACAGGTGGTTACGGCCGCATTTACCGGGCCACCACCAATGCCATCATCTGTGACGGCGGCGGCCAGATCGCCGCGCTGGAAACAGGCGTTGTTCCTCTGGGCAATATGGAAGCCGTGCAGTTTCACCCCACGGGTACAGTGCCCACGGACATTCTGGTCACCGAAGGCTGCCGCGGCGACGGCGGGACCCTGCTGGACGT
This sequence comes from Desulfovibrio sp. 1188_IL3213, assembly GCF_036763145.1. NCBI lineage: Bacteria > Pseudomonadati > Thermodesulfobacteriota > Desulfovibrionia > Desulfovibrionales > Desulfovibrionaceae > Desulfovibrio > Desulfovibrio sp. 1188_IL3213. The sequence continues at coordinate 1,904 of NZ_JBAIYR010000078.1, forward strand.
CAACGAATACCGCTTCATGCCCGACTATGAGCCGGAAAAAGCGGAACTGGCCTCGCGCGACGTGGTCGCGCGCCGCATGACCGAGCACATGCGCAAGGGCCTTGGCGTAAAAAGCCCGTACGGCGACCACCTCTGGCTGGACATCCGCCACCTGGGCGAAAAGCATATCACCACCAACCTGCGTGAGGTATATGACATCTCCACGCACTTCCTTGGTGTGAACCCCATTCACCAGCTCATTCCCGTGCGCCCCACCCACCATTACAGCATGGGCGGCGTACGCATCAATAAAGACGGACACGCCTACGGCCTTGAGGGCCTGTTCTCCGCCGGAGAGGCCGCCTGTTGGGATATGCACGGCTTCAACCGCCTGGGCGGCAACTCCCTGGCCGAAACCATTGTCTCCGGGCGCATTGTGGGCAAGAAGCTGGTGGAATTCCTCAAGGGCTATGAAACCATATTCTCCACGGCCGAGATGAACGCGGCCGCCACAAAGGTAAAAGACCGCATAGCCGCCCTGCTGCGCGGCACAGGCGATGACTGTTACACCCTGCGCAATGAAATGCAGGATGTCATGATGGAGCATGTGGGCATTTTCCGTAACGGCAAAGACCTTGAGGCTGGCGTGAGCAAGCTGCAGGACCTGCTGGAACGCTGCGGCAACATGCGCCTGGCAAGCGGCGACATCCCCGGCCCCAATGCCGAGCTTTCAATGGCCCTGCGGGTTCCGGGCATGCTCAAGCTGGCCCTGTGTACGGCCTACGGCGCGCTGATGCGTACAGAAAGCCGTGGCGCTCACGCCCGTGAAGACTACCCCGAACGCAATGACAAGGATTGGCTCAACCGCACCCTGGCCTACTGGAAGGAAGGCGACAGCCTGCCCACACTCAAGTATGAACCGGCTACGCCGTTCTATATTCTGCCTCCCGGTGACCGGGGTTACGGCGGCGGCAAGATCATTCCCGGCGACATTATGGAAGACCAGATCGTTCCCTACGATCAGAAAGGCTAAGGGAGGGTACCATGGGACGTAATCTTACATTTGAAATATTCCGTTATAATCCGCTGGACCCTCGCTCATTCCCGCATATGCAGACCTTCCAGCTTGAAGAGCACCCCAGCATGACGCTCTTTATCGCGCTGAACCTCATACGCGAAAAGCACGACGCTTCCCTGCAATTTGACTTTTGCTGCCGGGCGGGCATCTGCGGTTCCTGCGGCATGGTCATCAACGGGCGGCCTGGCCTGGCCTGCCACACGCAAACCAGCGACCTGCCCGACCACATCACCCTGCATCCCCTGCCGGTTTTCAAACTGCTGGGCGACCTTTCCGTGGACACGGGCACATGGTTTCGCCATGTGGGCAAAAAAATCGAATCGTGGATACACACCAATAAAGAGTTTGATCCCAACGCCCAGGAAGAGCGCATGAGCAACAGCCTGGCAACGGAGATCTTTGAACTGGACAGGTGCATTGAGTGCGGCTGCTGCGTTGCCGCCTGCGGCACAGCCCGCATGCGGGAAGATTTTATTGGGGCCACTGCCATCAACCGCATGGCGCGCTTCTATATCGACCCGCGTGACAACCGCACCCCTGCGGATTATTATGAACTTATCGGCGATGACAACGGCGTGTTCGGCTGCATGGGGCTGCTGGCCTGTGACAGCGTATGCCCCAAGCAACTGCCCCTGCAAGACCAGCTCGGCATCATGCGCCGCATGGTCAGTATGGAATCGGTGAGGGGCATCCTGCCTGAATCTCTGCGCAAAAAACTGCAAGGCTGCGGTTGCGGCTGCGCCAAAAGCTAAACCGCCAGCACAGGGTACAGGCCCGAAGCCCGCTGCTCCGGGCCTGTACCGCATACGTCCTGAATTCTTTGCCCGGCGGAAAAAGCCTCATCCGCCAAAAGGAAGGATGCCATGCTTATATTAGACTGGATGAAGCCCCACGTAATCACTGTCGTGCCTGACACCTCCCTGCTGCAATGCAGAAAACTTCTTAAAGATAACCGCATCAACTACCTGCCGGTAGTGGACCGGGACAACATCGTGGTGGGCCTTATCGCCTCTGCGGACCTCAAGGCTTTTGCCCCGCAGCACGCCACCGGCTTTGAAATCCTTGAAGCCCTGGACATTCTGGCCGAAACAAAGGTCAAGGATGTCATGGTGGTCGCCCCTGTTACCATCCATTATAACAATACTGTGGAACAGGCCGCCAAAACCATGTTTGACAGGCACGTGGCTTGTCTGCCGGTCATTGACGATGAAGACAAGCTGGTCGGCATCATCACGGGGTGGGACATTTTCCACGCCCTGCTCAACATGAGCGGCGCGGAACAGGGCGGCGATGAAGCGGGCTTTGTTCTGCCCAACCAGCCCGGAACCATCCGCGAGATTCTGGATACACTGAAAACGCACGGCATGAGCGTCATTTCCGTGCTCTCGGCTGCCGCTGACAATGGCATGCGCCAGGTAAAAATACGCTTTCGCGCCCAGGATGCCGCCGCCCTGGACGACACTTTTGAAATACTCAAAAAACACAGTGGCTTGCGCTATTGGGCAAGAGACGGCAAGGTTCACATGAAAGACTAGAGCAGTTTACAGTTGAAATACGCTGACTGCTCTTGCAGGGATTTTTATGAAAATCCCTGCCGTGAAAGGCCAGCGGGCAGGTCCTTGCCTGCCGCAAGCGAGAGTTTCAAGTGGTAACAGCTTGGATTTTCGGCGCATCCGTGTGGTCTGTTCGCCGGATGCGCCATAAATCCATATGTCATAAGCCCGCATCTGTGCCGAAGCCGGCATGCGGTGCGAAAAACACCATGTACCCAACAGCCCGACAGGCTGTTCGCTTCCGCCTGCCCATGCCGGTCATGGGTGCAGCCCCCCGCGCCGTGCGGAACGCGCCGCCCGGAAGCGCACCACATCAGTCAAGGAGTGTACAATGTCTCGTATCAAGAATCTGCGGGATGAAGCCCTCGCCATGCATAAAGAGTATCAGGGCAAGATCGAGGTGCGCGTGAAAGCGCCCGTGCGCGATACCGACGACCTCACCCTGGCCTACTCGCCCGGCGTGGCCGAACCTTGCATGGAAATCTACCGCCAGCCTGAAACCCTCGACGTCTATACCAACCACTCCAACTTTGTCTGTGTGGTCTCCAACGGCACTGCCGTTCTGGGCCTGGGCGACATCGGCCCCGCAGCCGCCATGCCTGTGATGGAAGGCAAGTCCCTGCTGTTCAAAACCTTTGGCGATGTGGATGCCTTTCCCATCTGTGTCAACACCAAAGACACGGCCAAAATCATCGAACTGGTGGAGCTGATGGGTCCCACCTTCGGCGGCGTCAACCTTGAGGACATCAAGGCTCCGGAATGCTTTGTCATTGAAGACAGCCTGAAAAAAAACGGCGTCTTCAAAGGCCCCATCTTTCATGACGACCAGCACGGGACCGCCGTGGTCACCCTGGCCGGACTTCTCAACGCGCTCAAACTGGTGGACAAAAAACTTGACGACATCACCGTGGTCACCAGCGGCGCAGGTGCCGCCGGTATTGCCATCATCAAGCTGCTCATGGCCCTTGGCCTGAAAAACGTCATCATGTGCGACTCGCGCGGGGCCATATGGGAAGGACGCAGCGAAGGAATGAACGCCTACAAGGAAGACATCGCCCGCCGCACCAACCCGCAGAAGATCAAGGGCGGCCTGGCCGAGGCCATCAAGGGTGCCGATGTCTTTATCGGCGTGTCCGCTCCGGACACGCTTAATGAAGACATGATCCGCAGCATGGCCAAAGACCCCATAGTCTTTGCCCAGGCCAACCCCATCCCAGAAATATGGCCCATCCAGCGCGCCCTGGACGCCGGAGCCAAGGTTGTAGCCACGGGCCGCTCCGACTGCCCCAACCAGATCAACAACGTTCTGGCCTTCCCCGGTATTTTCCGCGGCGCGCTTGATGTTGCCGCCACGGACATCAACGATGCCATGAAAATTGCGGCGGCCTACGCCATTGCCGAACTGGTCAAGCCCGAAGAGCTCAGCCCCGGCTATATCATTCCCTCCACGCTTAACAGCGAAGTGGCCCCCCGGGTGGCCGCGGCCACGGCCAAAGCCGCCATGGAAAGCGGCATCGCCCGCAAGCCCACAGACCCGGAAGTTGTGGCGGAAAATCTGAAAAAAAGACTGGCCGGCCGCCAGATTGCGTGCACGAAGAAATAGCGTCCACTACCGCTTTCTGACACGCCAGCACCACGGCTGAACCCGTACAGACAGGGTTCTCTTCCGAAAGCAGGACTCCTGCTTTCGAGAGAGAACCCCTTTTTTATGGCCCTACCATCTGCGAAAGCGCCTCCCTTTTCCTATGCGTTCCGTCCGTACCTGCACAAAAAACGTCTGATAATCGCACCTGTGCAGCACGGCTTCATCTCAAGGCAGGCGGAAAGCTGCCAATCCCCGGGGTGAGCCACGCACATCAGAGCAGATTAACTTTGAATTGTTTCATATTTCAAAGTTTTCATTCAGCCGAAAAATATGGTTCTCGGCTGAATACACGCCGTGTTGTGGCGCGCTGCACTTTCGTGCGCAGTGCTGGAACTTTTTCATTTTTTCAACATTTAACTGCTCGGCACCAAAACATAGCAAAAGAATAAAATTATAATATAGTGTTATTATTGAAAATTTTAAAAAATATCATTTATTTTTCAAAAGGGAATTGACTTTGGATTTCATTTTTGTAAACTCGACTAAACAAATTAGACAAGACTAACTATGGCCGACCACACGGGCCAATAAAGGAAGAAACATGCAGTCCGACACTCAAGCATTGTCCCCTGATCAGGCTGTTTGCCATAGCCTCTCCGACCCGGATTCCTTTATCCGGCCCAACCCGGACAAGTTTTTTGCCCGTGAGGGTGTATCGCCCCTTTCTCATGCCTTTGACGGCAAGATCGCCATTCACCCCGGTCTGGGCAATCAGCCCCTTGCTGAAGAAGAAATGCGGCCAGCCCTTGAAACACTTCTTGAAACGCCCCTGCAGGGCAAAACCGTGGCGTACATTCACGTACCCTTTTGCCAGACCCATTGCCTGTACTGCGGGTTCTACAACAAGCACTATGGCGAAGACGACAGCCGCGTCTACACGGACGCCCTGCTGGCCGAGCTGGCCCAGTGGCGTGACTGCGTTGCCGTGCAAAGCACGCCCGTGCATGCCCTGTACCTGGGCGGCGGCACTCCCACCGCCCTTGAAGCTGCCGACCTGGAGCGTATCCTCAAAGCCGCCCGCGAAAATCTGCCTCTGGCAAACGACTGCGAAATCACCATTGAAGGCCGCCTTGCCAACTTTGACGCCCGCAAGATGGAAGCCTGCCTTGCCGGTGGAGCCAACCGCTTTTCGCTGGGCGTGCAGAGCTTCAATACGGAAATCCGCCGCTCCATGGGCCGCCTTGGCACACGGGAAGACATGATACGCGGCCTTGAGCTTCTCATGAGCTACAATCAGGCGGCTGTTATTGTTGACCTTATTTATGGCTTTCCCCGACAGACCATGAACTGCTGGCTTGAAGACATCGCCGTGGCCCAGTCCGTCAACCTTGACGGGGCCGACTGCTACCAGCTCAACGTGTACGGCCAGACGCCCCTGGGCAAGGCCATCCAGCAAGGCAGCATTCCTCCTGCCGCCGACGCGCCCGCCCAGTCGGCCATGTTTGCGGCATCGGTCGAGGCCATGACCCAGG
>NZ_JBAIYR010000079.1:0-7622 GCF_036763145.1 Desulfovibrio sp. 1188_IL3213
TGGCGGCAAGGCCCCCGAACCGCTGTGCGCCTGCGCGGAAGAAAGTCTCTGGCACGCCCTTACCCTCGGCACGCGCGACTTTGTGCGCAAATGCGGCGCGGAAAAAGTGATTGTGGGCCTTTCGGGCGGTATGGATTCTTCACTGGTATGCTGCCTGGCCGTGGAGGCGCTTGGGGCGGAAAACGTCACCGGTGTGCTCATGCCGTCGCCTTACAGCAGTAAAGGTTCTGTCAGCGATGCCCACCAGCTGGCGCAAAATCTGGGTGTACGCACCGTGACCCTGCCCATAGAATCTGTCATGAAGGTCTTTGAACAGGCTCTTGCTCCGGGGCTGGAACTCTTTGAGTCCCGCCCGGGCGACACCACGTTTGAGAATCTTCAGGCGCGCATCCGCGGCGTGTTTCTCTCCTCCCTGGCAAACAGGGCAGGCGCGCTCGTGCTCAACACGGGCAATAAAAGTGAAGCCGCCATGGGCTACAGCACCCTGTACGGCGACACTGTGGGCGCGCTTGCGGTTATTGGCGACCTGACCAAAACGCAAACCTATGCCGTGGCCCGGTGGTATAATGACTACCGGCAGGCAGAGATCATTCCGCAGCAGGTTTTTGACAAGGCTCCGTCCGCCGAACTGCGCCCCGGGCAAAAAGACGAAGACAGTCTGCCGCCCTACGGGCAGCTTGACCCCATGCTTGAAGAACTGCTGCAGCCCGGCGCTTCTTCCGCAGCGGCCAACATTTCGCCCTTGCGGCTTGAGGTGCGCAACAAACTTTTTGCGGCGGAGTTCAAGCGCAGGCAGGAGCCGCTGGCGCTTTTTGTCAGTCGCGTGCCTTTTGGCGCGGGCTGGCAGGCTCCGGTGGCGGGGCGCTACCGCCTGCCCCAGGGCATTTAACACTTGAAATGCTCGCTTACGGCAGGCAAAAGCCTGCCTGCTCGCATTTCGTGGCGAGGATTTTCCTGAAAATCCTCGCAGAGCAGTTAACTCATTTCATTCGTAAACTGCTCTAGCCCCAATTTGAGGAAGACCGGTTCGGACAAGATATTCCGGCATCCGCAGGCAGGGCAATGCCATGCGGGCCGATGGCGGCAGCGGAGATCCGGGCGGCAGCCCGGGGTTTTTTCTTGAAGCCGGCAGCGCGCTGGGGTAAGAGCAGTGTGTTGCACAACGCAGATATGAGTGGAGGAAGACATGGTGGAAGCACCGGAGAAAAATCTGGCCCTGGACATTGTTCGTATTACCGAGGCGGCGGCTCTGGCATCGGCCCGCTGGCTCGGACGCGGAGACAAGGAGGCCGGAGACGGCGCTGCCGTGGACGCCATGCGCATCAGTTTTGCCACTCTGCACATTGACGGCCTTGTTATTATCGGCGAAGGCGAAAAAGATAATGCCCCCATGCTGTACAACGGCGAAAAGGTGGGCATGGGCGCAGGCCCCAGTCTTGACGTGGCCGTTGATCCGGTAGAAGGCACGAGCCTGCTGGCCTACGGGCGACCCAACGCCATTTCCGTTGTGGGTGTGGCTCCCAGGGGCAGCATGTTCAACCCCGGCCCCAGCTATTATATGCAAAAGCTCGTGGTGGCGCGCGAGGCGCGCAACGTCATTGATCTTGACGCTCCCGTCAAGGTCAATCTGGCGAACGTGGCAAAAGCTATGGGCAAGACCGTGCAGGACCTTGTGGTTTTTGTGCTGGACAAACCCCGGCATGAAAAGCTTATTGCCGAAATCCGCGAGGCCGGAGCGCGTATACAGCTTCAGACGGACGGCGACGTGGCCGGTGCGCTCATGGCTGTGGATCCCCGCTCCGAAGTGGATATCATGATGGGTACGGGCGGCACTCCCGAGGGCGTGCTGGCTGCCTGCGCCATCAAGGGCATGGGCGGGCAGATGCTGGCCCGGCTTGATCCCCAGTCGTATGTGGAAAAAGAAGCCATCAACGAAACGGGCATAGACGCCCGCGAGGTGCTCACCGTCAACGATCTGGTGCGCAGCGACGACTGTTTTTTTGCCGCCACGGGCATTTCCGGCGGCGACTTCCTGCGCGGCGTGGGCTACAGCGCCAAGTACGCCGTAACGCATTCCCTGGTCTTGCGCGGCAAGACAGGTACGTTGCGGTATGTCGAGTCTTACCATAATATGGACAGGCTCTCGAAATTCAGCGCGGTTCGGTATTGAATGAATATTTTGTTGCGGATTTTCAGGATGTTCACAAGTTTTTCGACCTTGTCATGTATGAAAGGTCTCACGTCTGCAGGCGCTCTGGGCTTGCGCGCGGGAAGGGTGCTGGCGGCAGGGGCCGTCCTGCTGTGCCTGTTGTTTGCCCCGGCCCTGTCGGGCCAGGCGCATGCGGCCGCCGGGCAGGATAAAAAGGCGGCGCGGCAGACGGCTACGGTTTACGACAAGCAGCCGCCCGTGACGGAAAAGGAACTATTGAGCTTTCTGGATGTTCTGCCGCATTTTCGCGCCTGGGCCAAAGCCGGTAATGAAGAGGCACACCCTGTTCTGCGTAACGGCAAGGCAGATTTTATGTATTCGCCCAAGGCCGCTGCCTGGGTGCAGGAGCAGGGCTGGAATCCTGTGCGCTTTTTCTGCGTTATGGGAAGGATGGCTGCGGCTCTTGCCATTGTTGAAGAAGGAAACGACATGACCGGGGTGCGCTCCGGCGACATGCCTGAAGTTACAGAAAGCGAACTGGCGCTGGTCAGGCGGCATCTCGGGACCATGCTCAAGGTCAGCAATGACGCTCCGCCTATAATTCGCTGATCCGGCTTTTTCGCACGGTTCTGTTCCGGCTGTTTTTTCAGCACGGCGGGCGCTTCGCTTTTTGACAGCGGGCGGCTTGCGGGCTTTTGGTCCGCAGGCTGCCCGCTGTCGGCATAGAGAATTTTTATCTTGGAACTGCTCCGGGGCTGCGCGGGCCAATGCTCGTCATCAAGAAGCAGATTTCGCTTCAGCCTTTACCCCTGGCCGGGCTGCGGATGAAGACTGCGGCTCCAGGCATTGGGGTTGCAAAGCGCCGTCCCAAACGTCGCAGAACGTTGGGGCGGATTTTTCAAGTGCGAATATTTCCAGAGTCCAATGTGCTCTTGAGTACTCTGGGACAGAGACTTTTTTGTTTGCAGGGGTACGGCCAATGCTGCTAGCATGGGACACGGCACAGATTCTGTAAAAGGCGGTTTTTATGGCGACCCGGCGTTACGCATTCAGTTGGGATTTTGTTGGCAATGTGCGGGAAGGCCGGCCCAATCTCGGTAACAGCGCCCGTATCGAAGTATACCGGCTGTTCCAGTATACCATGCGCGATATTGTGGAACTTCGCTACGGCACTGAGGCGTCAGAAGAAATCATGCGCGAGTGCGGAGAGTTGGCGGGCCGCAAGTTTTGCGAAAGGTTCATTGGCCCGTGCGAAAATTTCGATGATTTTGTGGCTGTGGTGCAGAAAGCGCTGCTGGAATTCGGCATCGGCATTCTGCGGATAGAAACAGCGGACTATGAAGCGTCCCACTTTACCCTGACAGTGGCGGAAGATCTGGACTGCTCCGGCCTGCCTGACATGGAGCATACGGTCTGCCACTACGATGAGGGATTTCTTGCCGGAGTGTTGTTTTCCCATGCCGGGGTGAAATTTGACGTGCGCGAAATTGACTGCTGGTGCACCGGCGACCGCACTTGCCGGTTTGAGGCCATGCCCATGCAAAAAAAGCCGCGCACGGAAGAAACGTCAGATTGAACCGGCCAGTCCGGTTGGCGCCATGCGGCCAGAAAAAGCGGAAAGCCGGGCTGTTCGCGCAAGGGGCACCCCATGCGGAACACAGTGCAGCAGGCGATTTTATCTGTAATATCTCTGGCGCCTGCGCGGGCAAACGACCGCCTATGGGGTGGTGCAAGTCCGCTTCAGGTCTTGTCCGAAGGGCTTGCGGGTAAAAACAGCAGCACCTGCGTGTATTGCTGCCATTCGTAGCGGGCGATGTGTCACATTGATAATGTGGATTCTGAAGAAAACAGCGCTCGGGTTGCGCCACTGCATCAGCGGTTCCAGGCGTTGAATAGCCTGACTTGAGCGATATATTTTTTGTCACCACTACAATGGCGCAGTCGCGCAACTTCGCATTGACCGCCTTGGGAAAAATACCGGCCAGTGCGCGTTGCTGAAAAAAATTACCAAATAATGCGGTTTGTCGTCAGAGCAATGCTGAAAGAACATTGCTCTGACGCCTGCGCGAGCAGACGTCAGCCACGAAAGCATACGCACGGGCTGCCTGCGCAGCCAGACGCCGGGTTTTGCAAGCTTTGAGCATACAGATTCTCAAAGGCGACATGTTTTCTGTAGATCGCGGTTCCCCTATGTCACGCGGCGCGGTTGCCGTGCGTCCAGACAGAGGGGTCCGGCTGCGGCCGGAATGTTCGGAAGCCGCACACCCGCCACCGGTCTGGCGCTGTCCTGTTTGTCGCGCCTGATTCCGGTTCCGGGAAAGATTCCTCCGACGGGTTAGGGCAATTTCACCCTGAGGTTGCTCTGGCGGCTGCGCAGGCAGCCATCCGCCATCAAGTTACGCCAGCCTTACAGCCATGTTGCCCAAAGGCTCGGATGAAGGCCGCAGCGCATGCATGTACGCCGCTACACACTGGAGTGAGCGCCGCAACCCTTTGAGAAAATGTATTCTTAAAGGTAAAATGTTTTAAGCTACCGGTAGTAAATACTATGGATGATCCTGCGAATACCAGGGCCGCGCTCTTGAAAGACGTGGCCCTTGCGAACGAAGTCATAGGCCATGTGCATTCCATTCTGACCGGCGTTTCCGTCAGTGAAGCCCCCCTCCCGGAAAGGTTGCGCCAACTGGAAGGTATGGAAAACCTGCACAATCTTATATGGGGCATACGCGCACTGGCCCACAATCTGGGCAAGGGTGACCTGCATTACATGTCCAAACAGAGGGGCTTTGTCATAGGCTCTCTCAAGGCCCTTCAGTCAGACCTGCGCCACCTTACGTGGCAGGCCCAGTGCATCGCCAAAGGCGAATATCAGCACAGGATCAATTTTTTGGGCGACTTTTCCACGGCATTCAACAAGATGGTAGAAGAGCTGGACAAAAACGTTTCGGAACTGACCCGTCTTTCGCTTAAGTACAAACAGCTTTCGTTCATCGACCCCCTTACGGGGCTGCTCAACCGCCGCGCATTCATGGCCAAGGCAGAAAAAACGCTGGAACTGATCCGTGAGGAAGGATTGCCTGCAAGTATCCTTCTTGCGGATATCGACCATTTCAAAGCCGTCAATGACACGTATGGGCATGCCTGCGGCGATGAGGTGCTTGTGCGCTTCAGCCGCTGCATAAGCTCCTTTTTGCGCGAACAGGACCTGTGCTGCCGTTATGGTGGTGAAGAATTTGTCATATTTTTGCCCGGTGAAGAGCTGGCCGAGGCGTGCAGGCTGGGCGAAAAAATACGTTTGGCCGTGGAAGAGGCCGTCATGGATGAAGCTGCCATGCTCCACTGCGCTCAGGGGCGTACCAGGGACGGGCAGACGTCCAGCCCGCATTCCGGCGTCCCTCTGCGGATAACCGTGAGTCTTGGTGTCAGCAGACTGTGCCGGGACGAGACGTCCTGCTCGCCCTTGCAAGAGCTTGAAACCGGCATTGCAGAGGCAGACAGATGCCTGTACCAGGCCAAACACAACGGGCGCAACGCCGTGGTGTGCCAGGACGCGCTCTCTCTTTTTCAGGAATAGGCATTTCATTTTGAAAAGGCTGTGGCCGCTGCGTGAGCAGACACCACCGTGAAGCTAAGCGCTGTTCGCCGGCGCAGCTCATTTGCCCAGTTCGTGGATGGTTCATCGGGCAATTCACCGGTGCAGCCACTCGGTGCAATTTGTTTGCGCTTCCCGGCGGTGCAGCCCGTTGGCGCAGCTCATTTGCGCAGCCCGTCAGCACAGTTTATCTGACCGATTTATTTTCGCTTTTAAGCGTCTTCACGGGCGTACCGTAAATTTTGAGCATGACATTCTCAAAATCAACCCGCTCCAGCCCGCATGCAGGCGTCTGTGGTCCGGACGGCATAAACAAAAATCCCTGAAGAAACCTTCAGGGATTTTTCGCTTTGTTTGCGCTGGCGTACATGTAAACGGCATGATGTTTCAAGGGCGAACAGTGCCGTGTGTTCCCCGTTGAAAAGATTTTCCGGCCCCGGCGCCTGCCAGGGGCCGGAAAATCATGTGGGGAGGGGAGTATGTTTCGGCAGCGGCATGGCCCGGGGGCCATGGCTAGGCGGCCATGGTGTCGAAAAGTTCTTTGGCGCTGTTGTTGGCCGGGTTGGCGCCGAGCACTGCTTCAAGGTGCGTGCGGGCCTCTTCGCCACGGCCAAGGTAAATGAGGCAACCGGCCAGGGTGACGCGCACGGCCTCGGCTTCAACACCGGTGTTCAGGGTGTCTTCCAGGTAGGGCAGCACGTTTTCAACGCAACCCAACTGGTAGGCTTCACGCACAAGGCAGTTCAGCGCCACGATATTTTCCGCGTTCTTGTTGAGGGCACGGGCAAAGTTGTCAAAAGCGGCCTGATGCTGGCCCTGTTCCATATGGATCAGGCCGATGCCGCACAGGGCCTTGTCTGTTTCTTCCACCGAGGCGGCTTTCTGGTAAAGCACAAGGGCCTTGTCCAGATCGGCCCGCTGCACGGCCACGGTCGCCAGGCCGAGATAGGGGGCGTCGCTCTTGGTATTGCTGTTGGCGGCCTTGCGGTAATATTCTTCGGCCTTGTCAAAGTCACCCATGAACAGGTAGCATTCGCCCAATTCCTTATTGATCTCGTAATCCAGTTGACTGCTCATATCTTCCTCCCCAACTGAGGCTGGTTTGTGCAAGGCGCTGTATGCGCCATTGGCTTGCCCAGTGTTATGCACTGCTCATGCCAAAGTATTTTTTTTCAATAAAATCATGCTGATATTTTTTTATAAAGACGCCTTTTAAGGTAAATAGGCAAAGGCGTCCTGTTTGGAGCGCCAAAAGTCCGGCAGCACCCGGTGAAAAAGTGGCAGGTTTTGCCGCTGGCGGAGGGGCATGCCGGAAAAGCGAAAAAGCCTTTTGCAAAGCGCAAAAGGCTTTTTTGGGGGTATTTTTTGCTTTGAAACAGTTCCGGACTTCGTGGGCAGGTCCCTGCGGTAAAGGAGCAGCGCAATATATTTGCGCAGTTACGCACCGGAGCGGACGTCCGGGAAGCGTTGAGAATGGGTATTCTCAACGCGAAAATGCTATCGTCCGTCCGTGGGCCTGCGCTTTTCACGGAAGAAAGAAACGCGCTAAAACGGTCGCCCGCTATTCGTGCAGGCTCTGCGGCCCCCCGTGAACATTGATATGGTGCAGCATAACGCCGAGCACCCCAGAAATGTCCAGATGGGAGGTATCCACAATAAGGGCGTCAGGGGCGGGACGCAGTGGGGCCACGGCACGGTTGCGGTCCAGGGCGTCGCGCTGGCGTATCTGCTCCGTAAGGCTTGTCAGTTCGGCAGCCTCGCCTCTTTCCTCAAGGTCGCGCAGGCGGCGCATGGCCCGTACTTCCGGGGCGGCATCAAGAAAAAACTTAATCGCGCATCGGGAAAGACCACGGTTCCCATATCCCGGCCTTCGGCCACCAA
>NZ_JBAIYR010000080.1:0-7619 GCF_036763145.1 Desulfovibrio sp. 1188_IL3213
CCGCGGAAGCCGGGCGCTGTTCCTGGGGGGCAGCGGGGCGCGAAAACGGAGAGGGCTGCGCTGCGTCCCTGATGCCGGTGGATGGCGTGGCGGAACCCGTGGAATCCTTTTTTTCCGTTTCGTCGGCGCTTTTTTTCGGCGCACTATAGGGAAACATGGTAGGAGGCTGTGACATGGCTACTCCTGTTCGGCCTGTATGGCTGCCACCGCTTCTGCCGCAGCATGCTGAATTTCTTGGTCTTCATTATCCATCATGCCCAGAAGCACAGTGAAAGCCACATTGCCGCCGATCATGCCCAGAGCTTCTATTATCTTGAAGGTCACCATGGGGCTGGCGTCTTCCAGCATCTGGGCCAGGATGGGTACTGCCTCGGCAATTTTGTGCATGCCCAACGCTTCGATGGCCCGGATTCTCACCCAGTCATTGTCGTCAGCCAGTGCTGCGATAATATGCGGCATGACGGGCGGAGTGCCGATCTGCCCGAGCAGGTCCACCAGCGCCACCCGCACGTCTTTGTCTTCGTCAAGCAGACGGGTCATGAGCTTCGGCAAAAAGGCTTCAGCCTGTGGCCCAAGGTTTTGGAAAGCCTCCACCGCCACCTGTCTGACACGCGGCGACGGGTCTTCAAGCGCCTGGGCTATCTCTTCCAGATTTTCCGTCACGCTGTACCGCCCAAGAGCGTAGATTGCCATCATGCGCTGCACGGGGTCGTCGCTGCGGGCTCTTTCTTTGAAGTGGGCATTGAGCTTGGGGCTGTGAAGATTGATGCATGCTTCCAGCGCCATTTCCCTGACGTCCGCATAGCGGTGGTCGATCTGTGCAAAGACCACGTCCTCCACTTCAGGGCAGGCGTGCTGATTGCCGAAGAAGACCAGAGCGCTTTTGAGAACTTCCGCATCGTCGGACTCTTCAACCACAGAGAAAAAAAACGGAACATCGGTACAGTCGCCCAAGATCGCAGCCTCGGCCGCTGCGGCACGGCGCAGATCCGGGCTAACGCGCCAATAGATATTTTTCAGCTCTTCCACGGGCCTGCGGTCGTCAAGAAGGCGACATGCCTCCATAGCGATGGCAACGCGGCGCTCGTCATCACTGCGTAAGGCATCGCGAAGCACATCGTTGTAACCGACCGAAGCGAGCGACTGGATCGCTGCGTCGTAAAGTTCTGGCTGCCGTTCCGCATCCAGGGTCAGGGCCATGTCGATGATGGCTTTTGTGGCGTCTTCGCGCCCGATGGCGCTCAGGCCCTGCAGGGCCGCCAGCAGAATATCCTCATCATTGTCCGTGAGGGCTTCAAGCAGGTACGTGCGCAGCCGTTCCTGCGATTTGGCGGAAAGAAGCGACAGGGACCGGCCGCTCAAAATCTGTACGATGGCTTTGACGATCTTGTGCCGCAAAGGCACGCTGACATTTTCAAGCGAACTGAAAAGCAGGGGAATGGCCTTCACGTCGCCCATGCCGCCCAGAGCGTCAATGATGGCGGAACTTACCAGAGGAGATGCCTGGGGCAACAGCTTTACAAGACCGTTGGCGGCGGAAGGGTCCTTGATCTTCGCAAGGGCTTCCACCACGGCAAACTGCACCCATTCCTCATCGTGCATGGCCTGACACAGTGGGCCCACGGCTTCGGGAAATGCCTGATTGCCCAGGCTGACAGCCGCCTGGTAGCGCACGTTGACTTCCGGGTCTTTCAGCAGCGCCCTGCCGAGCAGAATGGCGGCCTGATGCGTGAGGCTGTAGCCGAGAATGTCGGCGATAAAGATGCGCAGATCGGGATCATCGTCCTGAAGATAGGGCTGTATGCTCTCAATGCTGTCGCTGCCGATTTCGCGCAGGATGTCCATGGCTACGTTGCGCACCGGAGCTTCGTCACTGCGCAGCAGGGGCAGCAGGGCCGCGACCACATGCGGGCCGCGAATCTTGCGCAGGGCATATTCCGCCGCTTCCTGCACACCGATATTGCTGCTTTTGATATGCTCGCAAAGCAGGGGGACGGCGTCTTGCAAGGCCATATCGCCCGCACTGAAGGCGGCATGGCGGATAGTCGTGCTGTCGTCGGACTGCAATGCTTCCAGAATGGGCGAAGACGTATTGAGCGTGTGTTCCATAGTGTCGTTTCCTGCTGCGCTGCTAGATCAGCCTCTGATTATCGTCATGATGGCCTGGGCTATGTCGTCGGCGTCGAGAATCTGGTTTGCAAGCTTGGCGTCCACTACTGCCTTGGGCATGCCGTATACTACACATGAGGCTTCATTTTGGGCAATGAGACAGCCGCCTTTTTCCCTCAACACCCTTGCGCCTTCGCAGCCGTCAGAACCCATGCCCGTGAGCATGACGCCCAGGGTGCGGCGGCCCATAAATTTGCCCGCACTTTCCATAAGCAGGTTGACTGTGGGCTTGTAAAGGGCATCGCGGGGTTCTTCGGTGACTGCCACTTCGGGCAGGGGGCCGCGCATGCGGATACTGATATGCCTGCCGCCGGGGCAGACATAGGCGTGTCCATTTTTCAGGCGGTCGCCGTCCTGAGCTTCGGTGACATCTATGCGGCATACGCTGTCGAGCCTTTTGGCAAAGGGGCCGGTAAAGGCTGCGGGCATATGCTGCGCGATCAGGAGGCAGGCCGGAATGTCCGCAGGCAGGGCGGAAAGTATTTTTTGCACCACCGGCGGCCCTCCGGTGGACACGCCGATAACCACCAGATCGCGGGGGCCGTGGCAGGGGGTCTGCACATAGTCGATGGGCTGTGACTGCGTGCGCGGCGGGGCGGCCGGCATGGGGATATTGTTGATGCGGCGGTACTTGAGGCGGATAATTGTCTTGCGGCGTGCCAGAGCCGAGACCTTGCGCCGCAGTTCCGCGCCAAAGGCATCGCGATCATTACTCATGTTTTTGGGAATAAAGTCCAGCGCGCCGTACTCCATCGCTTTTAGCGTGCTCTCTGCTCCGCTTTCGGTCAGAGAACTTATCATGAGTACCGGCATGGGAGTGGCCTTCATAAGCCGCTGGAGGGTTTCCAAACCGTCAAGACGCGGCATTTCCACATCCAGGGTCATGACGTCCGCGTCCAGTTCCTCGGCTTTTTGCAGGGCTTCCAATCCATCCTTGGCAGTACCGACAACCTTGATTTCCGGATCCTGTTCCAGCAGGGCGGTAATGGCATTTCGCATAAAAGTGGAATCATCAACTACAAGAACACGGGTCATACAGGCTGCTCGCTCCGCAAAGATTTTTGTTCCTCAAGAGGCCAACGTCATGCTACGCCAGCCCTTATTTTTTTACAAATAAAAAATGGCTTGCCAAAATTACGTGTCTCGCATATGTTGCCTTTCTCGACGGGATGTGGCTCAGCTTGGCTAGAGCGCAGCGTTCGGGACGCTGAGGACGCGCGTTCAAATCGCGCCATCCCGACCAGAAAAATCAAGGAGTTACAGGTAATCCCTGTGGCTCCTTTTTTTGTCGGGGTACAGCGGGGGTGCAAAGCTACTGAAAATACGTACGAAAGTGGTTTTATGGTCGAAAAAGTCATTCTCAACGTTTTGCCTTACCCGCGCGCAACGGCGCACGGCCCTCCCGTAATGCCGCCTTCACTGGCAGATGCTGGGACAAATCCCTTGAGTAACGCTGGCGCTGTGCTTGATCTTTGTACGGGTTTCTGCCAGCGCTGCCGCCAGACGGTTTCGCGCTGAAATTGCCCTTGTTCCTGCCGCAGCCGTCCGGATGGCCCATTTTTTCTTTCATCACAATGCAAAAAGCTGCCCAGCAGTCGGATGTTATCTGGGGCCCACGCGCGTTTCGAGCCTCGGGTGCATGCACCACAGCCCGGCCCCGCAAGGGGCTGCCTTGCGAACTCTTGCTCCTGACGTATTTCACAGCATAGGCATTATAAAACAAAACAACAACTGGTGTACTATGTTGACAGCGATGCCGTGTTGAGGCATAGTCTCCAAACAACTGCTTACACATCCCTGATTGCCCCGGCGCCACCGGGGCTTTCCAATTTTATTGCGGAAAACTTTTTTCGCCGTGTCCTAGAGCATTTAACACTTGAAATACTCGTTTGCGGCAGGCAAAAGCCTGCCTTCTCGCATTTCGTGGCAAGGATTTTCAAGAAAATCCTTGCAGAGCAGATTAACTTTGAAATGCTTCACATTTCAAAGTTTTCATTCAGCCGAAAAATGCGATTTTCGGCTGAATCCACGCCACATTGTGGCGCGCTGCACTTTCGTGCAGCGTTAGAGCATTTACACTTTTTCAAAGTTAAAATGCTCTAGTTTGCGGAAAACGTTTTTTCTTTTTCTCAGGCTTGGCGCAGAAAAAAATATTTTTACGACTTCTGCCTTTTTACCCAGACGCAGAGTTTTTAATGAAAGCAGCGCTAAAGCCTGGCTTTGATCTCGTCAAAGCTTTCGCGCAACTTCATGGCCTGCGGGTTTTTCGCGGTCTGGGCGCCGTAGCGGGCGGCATAGCACAGGAAAAGCAGAGCTTCTTCCGCATCAGACATGCTGTTGCACAGGATGTCGTAATATTCTCCCCGACTGGCAGGATCGAATCTTTTTACGCTGTCGGCGGCCTGACGAAAGGTTTTTATAAAAACTTCGCACCGTTCATGACGGAAAACTTTGCGATTCAAAATCTGTAGCAGCGGGGTTTCCTCCGGGCGTGCCGCAAGCAGACCCTCCACTTCGGCCACCAGGCTGGACACAGTGGCAGCGGCGGGGGCGTTCGGCCCATCGCAGCCCAGGCATTCGCGAATGATCATCCGCACGTCAGCAACGGCAAAGCGGCGTTCGCGCGATTTTTTAAATTCGTCCATGAGCAGCAGAAACATCCTTTCCCTGTGGTAGAGCAGGGCGATTTTTTTCTGTTTTTGCAATTCCTTGCGCTGTTCGCGCATTTCATCGTTCTGCATTTTAATGGAAACGATAATCCCCGCGAAGGCCAAACCGGAAAAAAGCGCGTTCAACACGCCGAAAGAATCGCCGAATGTGCCGGATTTACTGTAATCTTCAGTGAAAGCGTACAGTCCCAGAGCAGAGGCAGACCAGATGCCCAGCACCAGAAGCGCCGCCTTCAGAAAAAGCGACCAGGTTACCTTGTCGGAAAAAACATCTTTTTCGTGTGCCTGGGCGTAGCCTGAAGGCGCGGCCCCTCGCGGGCGGTTGCCATTTTCCGCTCCGTTTGTCGGGCGGTTTTCATTTTCAGCCACAAATTCCCCCTTGCTCCTCGTATCTGCCCCGGTGTCACGCCGCAGGGGCGCTTGCCCAGAGTGGGGCGGCTCCCTGCATCAAGCGCTGTCAGCGGAGAGTACGTCTGTGCGTGGCCCGGCCGCCCTCTGGTCTTCGCACGGGCATGCTTCGGCAGGCGTTGACCGGCAACAGCGCTGCAAACGGTTCATGCACGGCGGTTATCTGCTTTTAAGCTTGCTGTAGATAATCAAAACAATCATGGCCCCAAGCACGGCAATAAAAAAACTGGGCAGATTGAAGCCGGTAACTCTCCCGAAACCCAGTGACGTGCCGATAAATCCGCCGACGCAAGCCCCGACAATGCCGAGCAGGGATGTCATGACAAATCCGTTTTCCATCCGCCCGGGCATGATGAACTTGCTTATGGCTCCTGCGATTACTCCGAAGATTATCCAAGAAATTATGCCCATAGTGTCCTCTTTTTGTGTTGCTCTCAAGATCAGCCGCTAGCCGTTTTCAACCTTGGGTGGGCCTGAAGAAGCGTCTGGACGCATTTCTTGCGCCGCAGTGTGCTGCCAGGCGCGGGCGTCAGGCCGGTTGCCTGTGCTGTTGCGGCGGGACGGGTTCGCTGCTGTCTTTCTTTTCTTTTTTATGATCAAGTTCAACGACATATAGATTTCCGGAAAGCTTTCCGGCGCTGTTTCGCTGTTCATTCCATTCCGCGAAGAAAATATTTTCATAGGAATCATAGCCCTGCTTCAGCAGTTCGGCTTTGAGCCATGCCTCATCCTTGTCGATGACTTCAAGTGCGGCTTCAACAACAACCCCATTGTTGAGCACCACGTTTGAAATGTGCGGATCTTCTTTTTTCTGCACCGTAAGCTGGCCGTTGGGTTCTATCTGGGCATTCCATATGTCTTTCATGGAGTGGATACCCTGCATTCGTATGAGTGTTGCAAAGTCTCCGATATCAAGACCGGCTTCAGTCAATTTGTCTTGAAGAAATTTACCCTTGATAACCACGGGCTTTGGTGAGCCAACAATCATTTTACGCACGGATTCTGTACGCATGCGCAAAAAATTTACTGCTATGACCATGGCTTGCCATATGGCAAGGACAATGATGAATTTTGTGATGCCGATATCCGGATTATAGATGACGCCGCCCAGAATGCCGCCCATAACAAAGTTGCCGATAAGGTCTATGGAGGTCATTTGCGCAAGCTGGCCGCGGTTTGTGGTGCGAAAGACAAATATAAAGGTGGCAAGGCCCACGGCAAGTTTGACGGCGATGTTTCCGTAGAGCTGGGCGGACTGCCAGAAAGCTTGGTCCATAATAGACTCCGGAGCGAAAGAAGGTTGGGGCAGATGAAAGGCTGGTGAAACAAAAACAGGCCGGAAGGAAAGGTTGGCTGGCGGGAATTCTTATCTTCGTCAAGACTATATAATACAGGCAGTAATTGCAACTGATAGGTGCTCCCACCGGCTGTTGCCCGGGAGTATCCTGTAATCTGGGACGCCTGTATGAGGAACGTGGCCTGCTCGCTGCGGGCATAGACTGGCATCGCCAGGCAGTGTCTCTGCGGCGGAAGGTGTGCGGCGAACACGAGGATACGGCCTTTTCGCTGGGCAATCTGGGCGTGGCGCTGGCTTCGGACGGGCAGTGGAGCGAGGCCGCCCGTACCCTTGAAGAGGCTGTGGCCTGTTATGACAGGCTGGGTAAAGGGCGCAGCGTGGAAGCGGAAAGTTACAGGAAAAATCTTGACCTGTGCCGCCGGGCCTTGGCCGAACAGGGGCCGCAGGAGATTTCCGCCACGCGACACGCATCGGAACGGGCCTCGCAACCCTCACTGTCGGACGCGCGTCAGGCGCTGCTGGCGGAAATTATCGAGCGGGAACTTGTCATGTTTCCGGCAACGCCCAATGAAGGCGGCACAGCCCTCTGCCAGCAGAGGCCAGACAGCTTCAGGGTTATGCGGCGTATGGCTCACGAGCCGCTCAACGCCGAAACGCTTGCCTCCTATCTTGAGGATCTGCGCCGCGCCGAGCAGACGGGGCGCAATTTCATGATTGAAAAATACGCCCGTATGGATAACCGCCTGCCTCCGCTAAGCACCAGTCCTCTGCTGGATGAAATTGCTGATGCGGAAGAGGCTTTCATGCGCACTGCTTCCGCTAAATATCCGCATGTGGTTGTGCCTGACAGCCGGGGCGCTTTTAAAAAGTGCCTGCGCTGTGAACTGGAAACCCTTTCGCCGCAAACGCTTGCCCTGTATGCTCAGGATTTGCGGCAGGCCCGGCATGCGGGGCGCAATGCAGCCGAGGAGCGCTATGCCTGCCTGGCCCGGCTCATGGGCAAGTCCGGCCTGGAGGAGCTTGAGGCATCGGTTCGGGCCGCTGCCGTTTAGAGCACCTGCCGATCAAATCACTTC
>NZ_JBAIYR010000081.1:0-7548 GCF_036763145.1 Desulfovibrio sp. 1188_IL3213
CACCTGTGCCGCAGCCCAGGTCTACGGCCATGCCGCAGTTTTCGGGGATGGCAGCGCACACGGCGTGGGGAAGGTCAAAGGTTCCCAGAACCTCGCGGTTCAGCTCGTCCCAGTCTTCAGCAATGGCGTTGAAAAACTGCCGTGTTTTCAGGGCGCGTTCTTCCAGCATCTGGGCGGCCATGTTCAGGTCGGCCCGCATGGCCGCGTCAGCTTGCACAAAGGGCATGGCCGCGCGCAGGAACTCTCTTTCCTCGCCGGAACGTGGAACAGCATAAAAAACCCAGAGGCCGTCGCGGCGCGAGGTGAGCAGCCCGGCCTCGGTAAGGATTTTCAGGTGGCGGGAAACGCGCGACTGCCCCATATCCAGGATGCGCACCAGTTCGTTGACCGACAGCTCGTAATGCAGCAAGATATGGATGAGGCGAAGCCGTGTTTCGTCAGAAAGTGCCTTGAAATAAAGAAGGGCCATGTGTTTTTTCCATACTAAATCAATTTATGCTGATGTAAATATCAGGTTATCTGCATATGGTCAACAAGGGCATGGAGCCTTAGCGGCCATCCATCAGCATGGTTTTTGTCAACTATAAATATAACGGACTGTTAGAACGGATTTTTGCGTATGTATCCCAGGGTGTTTCGTAAAAAAGACAAGAATGCCGAGCCGGTAGCCGCGGGCGATGTGCTTGCGTCGGTTCTGGCCGGGCTTGGCGTGGACCCGGGGCAGGCTCAGGTCCGCCACCGCCTTGCCCATCTTTGGGAAAACTGGCGCATGGTTATGGGGCCGGATCTTGGCATGCTGGCACGTCCTCTGGGCCACCACAAGGATTTGCTGCTCATCGGGGCAGAGGACGCCATGCTGGCCCAGGAACTGCACCTCATGAGCGGCGAACTGCTGGAGCGGGCCAACGCCTTTATGGAGGAGCCGTTTTTTGGCGGCGTGAAGGTTTCTTTGCTTATGGGCAAGTCCGGCCTGGACGTAACGGCACGCAAACCCTTGCCCGAAGAAGATATGGGCTGGCGCGCGCCCCGGCGGCGCATGTCCGAGCCGGTTCAGGCCAAAGGCGCTTTTCTCGGGCGTATGGACCCGTCTTCGCCAGTGGCCCGGGCCTACGCGCGCTTTGCGGAAAAGGCCAGGCGTGGCGGAGTTTAACTTAATAATATTGTTTTAAAACAAATAATTATCTGTATGGTCGCAATGCGGTGGCATTGCAGGGGATGCTTTGCGGATGAGCCGCAGCGTACCGCCGGATGCTTTTACAGGACGTGTTTTTTTATTTTCTGCTTACCTGCGCTCTTTTGTCCTCCTATATTTTACTGCGCCTCATGACATCGCACTGCCGTTCGCGTCGGGGCAGCCCTGTGTGCTTTGTGTTTGCCGGGACAGCGGCTCGGCCGCGTTTTTTCTCTGCGTCTGCCTGATGCTGTCAGAATATTGCCTTTCATGAAAAACAGCGGCGGACCGCAAGGCCATCCATTGTGGAGGGTGTGTTTATTTTGTTTTTATATCATTATGTTATATTAGAAAGTGTTTTTTAGTTATGCGATTTTGTTGTTTGCTTGCTGCTGTTGTTGACAAGTATTTGTGTGCAATGCTAGCTTCCATAAAGCGCAGCCCCCTGCGCCTACAGAAGCGGGCAAGAGCACGCGGAGGATGGAATGAACGTGCAGAAATCTATGGAAGACATTTGTCTGAAGCACGACAACGGCGGCGATTTCAGCTTTCGTGGTCGTCTTTTTTCTGAGTGCTCGTGGTATGACGAGACTCTTGGCATGCTCACCCGTCAAAAGCTTTACGTGACCGACACCAACGACCAAGTCTACTATATCATGCGTTCCTCAGGCCAAGAGCGCAGCCGTCATGCATATCGTCTTGCCGTGCGCGGCGACAATTGCATCATCCATAACGGCATGGCCGAAATGTCTTTGCAGTTTGATATGCTTATGCTGGCCGTACGGGGTCTTTGCGGGCTTGAGGCGGGCGCAACGCCCACGCTCTCAATGGTGGAAGAAATGCTCAAGGCTGCCAACGCCTGAGCAAGAAAATTCCTGATAAAACAAAGGGCGGTCTGAAAAGATCGCCCTTTTGCGTTTTTGTTGTCTGCCGTGCTGTTGATGCGCTGGTTCCATGCGGGGCGGGGTGTCAGGCGTGTTGCCGTTCTGTGGAAAGCCCTGTGCGTAATGGCGGTCTTGCGCCTTGCCGTACCTGGGCATGGGGCGGACTGTGACCGCGAAACGCCAGGCGGGGCCTTGCCGGGGCCGGTCTTCGGCCTTAATCCGTGGTTTCGGGCAGGGCAGGCTGGATTTGTCCCTGCGTGTGCTCTGACGGCGGCGGAGGCGTAAAATAGTTGGTTACCCAGGTAAGGGCCAGAACGAACACGGCGGCAAACAGGCCGATGGCCGGACACCACAGGGGGGTTGAAGAAAGGGCCAGACGCATGAGCAGGGTTCCGATAACAAAGCCCGAATTACGGAATACCGCATGAAAAGCGGGCATGTAGCGCTGGGCAATGAGCACCATGGTGATATCCGAAAATATCAGGATGGTGTACAGGGTTTCAAAAAAGCTCTGGTCGCCGCCCGCAGTGACAAAAAGGAAGAAATCACGCAGCGCTGTACCCATAAAAATGATGAAGAGCGCCAGGGCCAGCAGCTTTTTGCTCATGACATAGCGCATGCGCATGTCCGGCGATTGGATAAAATGCATGTGGCGGCGCGCAATGCGTTTGTACAGGCCGAGGCAAAGATAGACCAGCAGCGCGCCTGTGCCGGATATGGCAATATACAGCACGGGCATCATGTCGCCGGAAACGCTCACGGGTTCCGGCAGGCGGGCCAGTTCCTTGAAGGCGTTTCGCAGCAGAATGAGGGTGAGGATTTCAAACTGCTTGCCCATAGATTGCGACAGGGAACTGGGAATTATGAAAACAAGGCTCATGACCTCCAGCACCAGGATGAGCGTGAAGGCCAGATGGATGGCGTAAAAATGGCTGCCGGGCGTTACGGCGGCCAGCCAGGGCGGCAGCATTCCCTGTCGGTTCAGCTCCACTCCCAGCAAGGCCAGCAGGTATACCCAGAGAATGAAAAGAGCCACGCGCCGCTGGGTGGCGGCACGTTCCCAAGTGTGGTGCAACCAGTCAAATATGTCTGTAAGCGGCTGTAGTCTGTCGATAAGCATGTGTGCAGCACTCCGTGGTGTGTGCGGGGCGGCTGTGCGCCCCAGGCCGAAAAAGCATATCCGCACATGGTCAAATGTCAAAGACGGTCTTATGTCATGGTGGTGACGCTATGGAAACGTTCCGCAGCCCCCCCAAACGCCTAGAGCAGATTAA
Organism: Desulfovibrio sp. 1188_IL3213; assembly: GCF_036763145.1. NCBI lineage: Bacteria > Pseudomonadati > Thermodesulfobacteriota > Desulfovibrionia > Desulfovibrionales > Desulfovibrionaceae > Desulfovibrio > Desulfovibrio sp. 1188_IL3213. The sequence goes on from NZ_JBAIYR010000081.1 coordinate 3,330, forward strand.
CTTTGAGAATGTATATTCTCAAAGTTTAAGGCACGCTCACTTCGGCGTTTAACCGCGCAGATAAACTGCGCTTACGCCTCCGTAGCGAACGTCTGCTCACGCAGCCTTCCGAGCAATTTCAAAGTGAAATTGCTCTGGCCCCTCTGGCGGAGATGTTCGGCATAAGGCGTTTTATCGCGGTGCGTCTGCATTCTCAAGTTTTTTCAGTGTGCTGCCAGATCAGGAACTTGCGGCAGGGGCAGACGCCGTTTTTTGTTTGCGCGTTGGCCGGACCGCTTCTGTAGAGCGGGAAATACGGGCATTTTCCGCCCCCCTTGCCTTCCGGGCATATTGAACGTAGAAAAAGGGCTTCCCCTAAAACCCGCTGTCTGTCATTGTAGCAGATTACAGCAGCGCTCATGAGGTTAGAACGCCATGCCCCATAAGGGTCCGCATATTTCCATTTCTCCCGACTATGTGGTGAACCGTATTCTGCGCATCAATATCGATGACTTTGCCGAATGGCCCGAGTCTGTGCGCAACCTTGCCATTGCCATCGCAGAAGAGCTTTTTCTGGTGGCCTACAATCCCTTTATCGATGCGGACACCGTGCGCGGCAGCGTGCGCGACAGCTTCGAAAAGGAATCCGTCTCTCTGGCGCATTATTATGCCACGGCCATCGGCGAGGGCATTACCATGTTCTGGTCGGCCCATGAGGCCGAGATGGAGTTCAGGGAAAAGCTCATCAGCGCCCTGGGCGACATTCTGCCCGCCGAGTGCATTCTGACCAATCCTGGCGCGCTTGTGGAGTCTGCCACGGACGCCACCGACCTGCGCATGGAGCTGCCCCTGCTGGTGGTGGAGCCCGATACCACCGAGCAGGTGGCCGAACTTGTGCGGCTTGCCAATGACATGAAGTTCGCCCTTATCCCGCGCGGCGGCGGATCGGGCATGACGGGCGGGGCTGTACCCGCGCGCAAGCGCACCCTTATTGTGAGCCTCACGCGGCTTACCCGCGTGGGTCCCATTGATATGGAAAACATGTCGGTCACCTGTGAGGCGGGAGCCATTACCCAGACCGTGATCAACGCCGTGGACGCCGCCGGAGCACTTTTTTCCGTAGACCCGGCCTCCAAGCAGGCATCGTCCATCGGCGGCAATATCTCTGAAAATGCGGGCGGCCCTATGGCCTTTGAATACGGCACCACGCTGGACAACCTGCTGTGGTGGCGCATGGTGACGCCTACGGGCGAAATCATCACCGTAGAGCGTGAAAACCATCCCCGTCATAAGATACTGCCCCATGAGACAGCTGTTTTTGTGGTCAAGGACGTCAGCGGCGGGGTGCGCAACGTGGTGCACCTGCGCGGCGACGAAATCCGTCTGCCGGGCCTGGGCAAGGACGTGACCAACAAGGCCCTTGGCGGCCTGCCCGGAATGCAGAAAGAAGGGGTGGACGGCATCATCACCGAAGCCGCTTTCATTATTCATCCCAAGCCGCGCCACAAGCGGGTGATGGTGCTCGAGTTTTTCGGCCGTTCAATGCATCCGGCCGCCGTTGTGGTGCGCGAGTTGGTGGCCCTGCGCAACCGCATCCGTGAAGAGGGCGACTATGCCCATCTTTCGGCAATGGAAGAGTTTAACGCCAAGTACGTGCAGGCCATCGAATACAAGCGCAAGTCTGAAAAATATGAGGGCGCGCCCATCTCCGTCATTATCCTCCAGGTGGACGGCGACGACCCCTATCTGCTGGATACCTGCGTGGGCGACATCGTAAGCGTGGTCGAGCAGCAGGAAAATGTGGATATCATCGTGGCCGCCGATGACAAGGAAGGCGAGCGCTTCTGGGAAGACCGCCACAAGCTTTCGGCCATTGCCAAGCGTACCTCCGGCTTCAAGCTCAATGAAGACGTGGTCATTCCTATGGACCGCATCCCCGATTTCGCGCTCTTTCTTGAGCAGATAAATCTGGAATGCACGGCCGCATCCTACCGGCATGCCCTTCAGGAAGTGGGGCGTTTGCCCGGCTTTCCTATGGAAGACAAGGATTTCAACCGGGAGTTTTCACAGGCGTCCAAGGCCGCTTCCGGCGATGTTGCCGCCGCCGATGTCTCGGATGTGGAAATGGCCGAGCGGGCCGAGGGCTTCCTTGCGGTTCTGAAAGAAAAGTATCCGCATCTTGCCAAAAAAATCAGCAAGATCCGCGAATATATGGAAGCCAGCCGCATTGTGGTTGCCAGCCATATGCACGCCGGCGACGGCAACTGCCATGTGAACATTCCCGTGAACTCAAACGATGCCCAGATGCTGGAAGAAGCCGAGGAAGTGGCGGCCCGCGTCATGGCTGAATGCCAGGAAATGGGCGGCGAGGTCTCGGGCGAACACGGCATCGGCATTACCAAGATAGCCTTTTTCAGCAAGGAAAAAATGGACGCCCTGCGCGCGTTCAAAGAACGTGTGGACCCGCGCGACGTCATGAACCCCGCCAAGCTCGTCTATCGCGACCTGCCCGTGCGGCCTTTCACGTTTTCATTCAACCGCCTTATCCGCGATATTCGTGAAAGCGGCCTGCCGGACAAGGACAAGCTCATCCACCTGCTCACCTCCATTCAGGTATGCACGCGCTGCGGCAAGTGCAAGCAGGTGTGCTCCATGTGCTACCCGGAGCGCTCCATGCAGTATCACCCGCGCAACAAGAATATGGTGATGGGCATGCTGCTTGAGGCCGTGTATTACAGTCAGGTCAACAAGGGCCGTATTGACGATCGCCTGCTCAAGTGGATGCGCGACCTTGTGGAGCACTGTACGGCCTGCGGCCGCTGCATGGCGAACTGTCCGGTAAAGATTCCTTCCGGGGAGGTGGCCCTTACCCTGCGCGCCCTGCTGGAGCACGAAGGAGCCAGCGGGCATCCCATCAAGGGCCGCGCTCTGGAATGGCTTGCGCGCGACATCGCTCACCGCGCGCCCAAGGCCGCCAAGGTGGCTTCTCTGGGCCAGAAGATGCAGAACAAGTTCCTGGGCTTCGTTCCCGCTGTGTGGAAGCGCCGCATGCAAAGCCCGCTTTTCTCCGGGCGCGGTCCCAAGATGGGTTATACCAACCTGTACGAATCGCTCAAGCTGCACAGGGGCGCGGTATTCACTCCGGCCGAGCCGGCGCCGGGCATGCCCCTTGCGCTGTACTTTCCGGGTTGCGGCGGCGCGCTCTTTTATGACCGCATCGGCATTTCTTCCATCATGCTGCTGCTCAAGGCGGGCTTTGCCGTGGCCGTGCCGCCCAGGCACATGTGTTGCGGTTTTCCGCTGCTTGCGGCCGGTATGGATACGGCCTTTGAAGACAATATGGCCCAGAACAGGCAATACCTTGCCTCCATGCTGCGCAGCCTCGCCAAGCAGGGCTTTGACTGCAAATATCTGGTTACGGCCTGCGGTTCCTGCCGCGATGGCCTGGAGCGGCTGAATATGCAGGCGCAGTTCCCCGATCTGGTCATGCGTGACGTGGCGCAGCTCACCATGCCCCTGCTGCCCCGTGAAGACCTGCGCGCTCCTGTGGCCGAAGGCTCAAGGCTGGTGTATCACGGAGCCTGCCACTGCGAGTGGGCCGACGTGCACAAGGTCAAGGGGCAACAGCAGGTTGCGCGCGCCCTTGGCGAATTCAGCGGGGCGGATGTGGTTCTCAGCCCCGGCTGCTGCGGCGAATCCGGCATGGGAGCCATGACCTCGCCCCAGATATACAACCTTTTGCGGGCGCGAAAACAGCAAAGACTTGCCGACGCTCTGGGAGAAAGCTACACCGGTCCGCTGGTTGTGGGCTGCCCGTCCTGCAAGATCGGCATCGCGCGCTGCCTTATCAATATGCACGACAAGCATTCCGTCCTGCATGTGGTGGAATGGCTGGCAGGGCAGGTTGACGGCGAGGACCGCCGCCAGAGCTTCCGTAAAAAAGTTAACGAAACCCGTGGTGATGTGCGTGTAGTTGACCTGAAATAGGTGTTACGCAAGGCGCATTGCGGTCTTGCCATAATGCCAAGGACCGCCCCTGTTTTACGGGGGCGGCCCTTATGTTTTATGTGTGTACGGCGTTTGGCAGGCTATTTTTTGGCGGCGCGTCCGGCGTGACTGTTGCTGCCGGCTTCTGCCTCGCTCAGGGGTTTGCTGACGGGATGCGCGTCAAAGTGGGCCATGGCCCGCTTGAGGTCGTCGATGAGCAGGGAGCCGAGGTCGCGGCTGAAGCCGTGACGCA